>JAISPV010000064.1 GCA_031274665.1 Candidatus Methanoplasma sp.
AAGCCGGAGAGCCGGATGTTACCTGATAGACGGCGGCGCTGTCTCCGTATACGGAAGATACATTCCCGAGCATCAGAACGGCAAAAATAAAGAATGCCGCCGCCGCTGCGATGAAGTTGGTCGATACCCCTGCCGAATAGAGGTCAAGCTTTGCTCTTCTCGTGCTGTTCTTGATGTCCTCTTCGTTCGGCTCCACAAAAGCGCCCAGAGGGACGACCCCGTACAGGACGCCGGTGGAATCCACCCTCATGTCGTTCGCTCTCGTCTGCATACCGTGTGCGAGTTCATGGACCACCATTGCGACGATCAGCCCAAGCCATCCGTACCAGATAGGCAGAAGAGGGTTCAGCCCCGGTATGGCCAGGGCATATTCGATGCCTATCCCCGGAGATGTCAGGTTGGATGTCAGATTGATCACCCCGACCGCGATGATCAGGATAATGAACAGCATCAGAACGAACGAGATCGCGATGGATAAAATGCCGAAGGCTCTCCAGAACCTTCTGTATACAGACAACCTGTCCATCAGCTTGGTCCCCGACCTGGTCTTGAGCATCACGGTCGGACCGTATTTTACGAGGCCGTGTTTTGCCGCCTTCGGGGACTTCCTCACCCAAATGTAGAATGGGATGTAGAAGATCGTCAATATCAGTAAGACCAAATATGAAAGTTCCACGTTGCTGCCTCGTTCATGACCTCTATTAACCTTTTCTTATAAAATTTCAGCGAGGCATCTCGATGGAAACTCCCCGTTCGTTGTGGTCAAATATTATTTTCTTTGCCCACCATAGTTTTTTTGCCTTTATCTTCCGATCCGACCCCTGTTTTTCCGCCGGCCTGTCAAAGTCGAAACCGAGGAGCAGGATATCCTTTGCACCGAAGTGTCTCGCGATGCAGACCGCGCGGTCGCCGTCGGTGAACCCGCCGTAGTTGGACACGATGTTGTCCGGGGTGGACTGCGTAGTGAGAACTATCGGGCCCAAAAAGTCCTGCGCGTATTTTTGGATCAGATAAGAATTGTCCCCGTGGGCGTGCATGAAGGTGACCGCCCCCGACCTGCTGGTCTCGATCTGCGGACCGATCTCGCCGTCAAGATCGGTAACGATGATATCCGGAAGGATGCCGATCCCCCTCAGTGTCCCGACCGATGAACCGGATGCGATGAGTGTGCCTCTCGGTGCAATCGACAGTATATCCTTTTCCAGACAATCGCCGCCCCCGAACACGGTGGCCTTTCTTTTCATAGGGATGTTGTCGTCCGTTATCAGGTCGGAGTTCATCATGAGCGCTTTCAGCATACGCGCCGTATTCTCATCCGATGACCTGTCGATATTGAGGTCTTCGATTATCTCCAAATAGATGGGTTCCCAGTCCTCAGGCAGCATCTGTTTCAGCGTCCTTTGTCGTCTCAGCGGCCACGATCGCATCTTTCAGATGGCGTTGAAGCAGTGCGGACAACAGGGCCAGGCAGAGGCCGATCATTATCTCCGTTGTGAACAGGATCGTGTTCTTCATTCCCAGATCGAAGTATGTCAGTATGACGTCCAGCGTCCCGGTCGCTATCAATCCCAGTGCGACAAGATTTATGCTTCCGATAATGAAACTGAGCTTGATCCTTTTTGTAGAGATGTACATGTCCGCAAGGTCGCCGACCCTGTAGACGAGGAGCGCGAATATCATCAGCCACAACGCATTGGAAACGAACCACAGCGCGCTTAGGTAGAGAGACGGTATGTATATGTTTTCAAGAGAAAGATAACCGATGATCAGGCCCACGACGACAAAGATCATGGATACCAGGCCGAACGGGACGATGACGCTGCCGCCTCTTATCCCGGCCACCAGCTTTGTCCTCCACAGGGCGATGTAATCAGGGGCGTTATACGCATAAAGAAGAACGAACACACCGATAAGGAATATGACGAAAGCTGTCGTAATGTTCGAGAAAGAAGTTCCTTCACCCATATACGCCATATACGCCGCGACGGGAGGTATGATGTACACCAATGATATCAGAACTATTATCCACCCCAGCGGGGCGAGGAACCTCTTTCTTTTTGCGGGGTCCTCCAATATCTTGGATACGATGTAAACTGTGCCTTCCAGTCCGGGGACCTGTTTGACATACACCTTTTTGACGGAGTCGATGGGTACCCTCGACGATATTATCGGATAGACGTATTCGTCCTCGGCCCCGTCCCCCACCAGTATGACCCTGTCGGGGGACACTCTTCTGAGCACTTCTTCCAGTTCGTCCACGATGGCCGCGTCCGACCTGTGGCCTACTTTCTCGTTCCCCCCGATGAGAGCGACCTCTACCTCTGTGTTACCCTCCGCTCTTATTTCTTTGTAGATATTGATCGCGGCGTATAGAGCGTTGATGTCGGAGTCCTCGGGATCGGCGATGCCCAGCGCCGTTGCGGCGATGGAACACCCCTCCACTCCTATAACGGGTGTCTCGATGTCGCCTTTGACGCCGAAGTCGTCATCCCTGTCCACAACGAGGACCAGTGTCTTCTTCATCATAACAGAATTGTATCGTAAATATAAAGGATGATGTGTACGGAAGCCTTTTTCTCGTTATATGGAGATGTCAGAGGAAGTGTTTTCTATCTGCTACGATATGCTGCCACATGCGTATCAAATGGCACGGGCATTCTTGTTTTGAGTTCATCGATTCGAAGAACTCCGTTATTACGGATCCTCATGACGGAAAGTCCATCGGGATAAAGCCTCCGGTCTCGAACGCCGGAATAGTGCTGATCTCCCACGATCATTTCGACCACAATGCACAGCGTGTGATCAAGAACGAACACGCCGTGCTTTCGGCCGAAATAGGGAAACATGAGATCAAAGGGATGACATTCGAAGGTTTTCCCTCTTTTCATGATGACAGCAACGGCTCCAACAGAGGGTCGAACACCATTTATAAGTTCACAATGGACGGTATCACCGTATGCCACTGCGGCGACCTTGGCGATATCCCTTCCGATGATGTCCTTGCGGCCTTGAAAGGCGTGGACATCATCTTCGTTCCTTCCGGCGAGGTCTTCACGCTTTCGATCTCGAAATTGGGGAAGTTCCTCAGCATCGTTGCGCCCAAGATAATTGTTCCGATGCATTACAGAGTGGGCGGGCTCACGATACCCCTGAAGACGATCGATGACTTTTTGATGAGTTCGCCAAAGG
>JAISPV010000006.1 GCA_031274665.1 Candidatus Methanoplasma sp.
GGGCTGGGGTAGAGTACCTCTCTTCCTCTGAGCGCGCCTTTCCCGACCTCGCAAAGGACATTGCAGTCCTCTATGCAGACAGGACACATTCCGTTTATCGGGCATGGGTCCTTGACGCGGAGTGCCGTGCCCGTTGTTGATTTAGAATTCTCTATCGACATGATATCATCTTTCCATAGCTGTTCTATGTATGAATCGGGTAAGATTTGTCTAAGATTTAAGCCTCTTGTTGAAATGAAAATAATTGAGGGGTATCTTTCTGATAAAATGAGAATTGTCTGACGTTTTTCGTACAACGGCCATCAGGTATGATGCGCAGGGACATGGTCCGGAGAAGAATGATATTAACGATGATGCTCATAAAGTATCGAATGAAGAAAAAAGACCTTGAGATGGAGTTGGAGAAAGTGCCGAGGTTCGAAGACCCGGACCCTTCTCTCGAGCAGTACCTTACGCCAGCCGCTATCGCGGCGGACGTTCTTTTCAACGCCTACGCCAACGGAGATATCAAGAACCTAAAAGTGATGGATCTTGGGTGCGGGACCGGCATGCTCTCGTTCGGTTCCTGGATGCTCGGCGCCGGATCGGTCATAGGCTACGATGTTTCCCAAAAAGCGATCGATATCGCGGCAAAACATGCGGACTTGATCGGTGCGGACATATCTTTCGTCCGTTCAGATATCAACGACGTTCCGGAAGAAGCGGACACAGTGGTCATGAATCCGCCCTTCGGCTGTCAGAACCGCCGCGCCGATCGGGATTTCCTTAAAAAAGCGATGGGTTCCTCCGAATGTATCTACTCCTTCCATATGGCGGAGACGCTGGACTTCGTAAAGGAGTTCGTAAAGGAACACGACAGAGAAATAGTTTATAATAAAACGTATAAGTACGACATCCCTCATACATTCACATTCCACAGCAAAGAAAAACACAGCGTTGACATCGTGGTCGTCAACATAAGGTGAAGAAATGAAAGATAACATTGAAGTATTCCCGGGCGACGAGGTCGCCGAAGAGGAGGAGTATCTGGCCTCCGACGGAACGTTCGCAAGCGACGGAAAGATATACGCTTCGCAGATAGGGGTCCTGGAACTGGACGATGACGAGTGCGTCGCAAGGGTCGTCTCTCCGAACCCCCCCAATATCCTAAAGACGGGTGACATCGTATATGCGGTGGTGGCTGATGTCAGGAACACCATGGCCACCGCGGACGTCGTCGCAAAAGAAGGCACGAGGAGAGGCCTCGGCGGAGAGACATACGCCACGATACATGTGTCCAAGATCTCGCAGGGGTACACGGATGATGTGTCGAAAGAGCTGAGAAAAGGGGACTACATCCGTGCAAGAGTGACGGGTACCTCCCCTTCCCTTCAGCTCACGACAAAGGACGACCATCTCGGAGTGATAAGGTCGCTTTGCGGAACATGCAAGACAGAACTTGTCAAGAAAGGGAAGGGATTATACTGTCCGGACTGCGAAAGGTCATTCCAAAGAAAGCTTGCCGACGATTACGGTGATGTAAAGTTATGAAGAACACGGACGAAGTGGCTGCTTTGAAAGCAGAGGTCAGGGCGCTCAAGAGCGAGGTCGCCGGGCTCAAAGAGTTCATACAGGCGATGTACAGCATGATGAGCGACGAAGAGGATTACGACGACCCTCCGGCGTTCGGAGGCAACTCGGGATTCGGGAGATACAACACGTGAAGCTCCTGGCCTTGATATCGGGAGGCATCGACTCTCCTGTCGCGGCTTACCTGATGAACAGGGTCGGTGCGGAAATGATCCTTCTTCACATGGACAACCGCCCTTTTGCGGACGATGTCTCGATAGAGAAAGTAAAGGCTTTGGCAGAAAGATTGAGGGAGGTCACGGGAAGTCCCTTCCCCCTCTACTCCGCGCCCCATGGGATATCTCAGGAACGGATCTCAAACACTTGCGATCAGAATTATCAGTGCGTCCTTTGCAAACGGACCATGCTGAGGTCCGCCCAGGAAGTCGCTTTCAGGCTGGATTGCGGAGGGATCGTGATGGGCGACTCCTTGGGCCAGGTCGCCTCACAGACATTGAGGAACCTTAGATACGTGAGCCATGGTCTGGAGGTCCCGGTCGTCAGGCCCCTAATCGGATATGACAAGATAGAGATAGAGGCCGTTGCAAAAGAGATAGGCACCTATGACATATCCATCATCAGGTCCGTCGGATGCTCGATCCTCCCGCCCCGGCCGATAACCGAGGCCGATCTCGGGAAAATGAAAAGATTCGACGAGTCGTCCGGTCTTGAAAGCCTTGCGACAGATGCTGCGGACAAAACGATAAGATTATCCTGATCTCAATAGAAAACAGAGCAGGACCCGATGTCCTCTCTGTTGTAAAGCATGTCAAGCGTGATCCTGTTAACGTATCTCGCCTGAACTCTGGATATATAGAGGGTGTTCTTTCCGATGGGTATTTTGAGATCGGACTCTTTCGGCGTCTTGACGGTGGTCGGTACCAAAGCGGGGCCGGTGCACGAGGTGCATATCCTGTAGTCGCGCCCCTCCGACATTATCAACTTCTTGACATCGTTGTCGACGGTAATTTCCATTAACCACCCTCAACACCGACTTCTATATTATATTTACCCATTACTGAAGAACCTTACCGCATCTCCGCATGGGTCATCGGTCGGTTCCGCTTTTAGGTCTTCCAGGTTGAAGACCCTGCGGTCAAGGATGACCGCGACGCCCCTGTCCGTGCCCGACCTGATCAATCTCCCTATCGCCTGCCTCATCTTCCTCATCGCCGGTATCTTAGACGAATGTTCCCAGCCGTTGCCGAACCTCATGTCGTAGTATCTGCGCAACGCTTCCTGCTTCGCGGTCGGCTTGGGATACGGGATCCCCACCAGCACGGCCATCTCCATGTCCTTGTCCGGAAAGTCCAGTCCCTCGCTTATCCTTCCGCCCGTGACCGCGAAAAGAACGCTTCCTTCGGTGAGCCTGAATTGTGACACTTCCTCCATCAGTTCAAGCTGGGTCATCCCCCTTCTTTCAATGAACAGGCCCTTCCTGATATCTTCTTTTATATTTTCTTTGAGGAACCTTTCCATCAGCGCATACGAAGGGAAGAAGACCGCGGTGTTCCTGTCGACGGACCTGACAAGAGATACGATATACTCTCTCATCCTGAGACGTATCTCCGGGATATTGTTGAATTCGTCGAACTTCGTTGATACGTCTCCGACATAGAGTGTCTTGAGGTTCTCCGGCGGGAACGGGGACGGAAAGATACGTTCCGTCGCATCCTGAAGGCCGATCTCTTCCGTATAATCGGCAAGGGGCGCCAGCGTCCCTGACATGTGCACCGATGCCCAGCATGATCGGAGAGGCTCCGCCGCTACCCTCGGGTCAAGGCAGTATGCCTGGAACTTGGGGTTCTCTCCCCCCGCGATCAAGAAAATGTTCGTCTCTTCATCGGCCATGTTCCAGGCTGAGAGGAACGCCCCCAACGACCGTATGTAGGACCTGGGCAGTTTTTTCCTTGCCTTCTTTATCTCGGCGATCATCTCCCCCTGGTCCATCAGCCCTTTGTACATTACGCTCAGGGCGAGCGAGGACATCCCAAGCCTGACCATCAGCTCATCCTGAAGAAAAGTAGAGGGGATCATCCCGTCGTCGCCCGTAAGATATTGAGCAAGGGCTTCATCCAAACATTCTCTCAAAACCGCTATCACATCCGTCACCGACAGACCCGCGTGGACGACCGGGTCGTTCCACTCCGCCGCCTCTGTTTCGGCGAGGGCCATCGCTCTCAGGCTGTATTCCAGCGTCATTACCTCCCTCAGGTAGTCCGGGAGGTTGTGGGCCTCGTCGACTATCGCCACCGTGTCGGAGAGCGGGGTCCCCGCCCATTCGAGGAACCTTTCCCGGATGTGCGGCATGAATATGAATGAATAAGGAGCGGCGACGATATCCGCATGCTTAATCAGATGTTTTACTGTCTCATAAGGACATATCTCTCTCCCGAGGCAATACTCGGCGAATTCTTCAGGCTCCGGATGTTCATTTCTTACAAAACCGAGCAGCTCCTGTACATCAACCCTTCCGATGTTCTCGTAATATCTGCAGGGTCTGCCGGTGCCGTCATCCTTCTTGAACTCTGAACACAGCCTCGACAGCTCTTCCGACGTTCCGGTCTCGTTCTCCGGGTCCTTGGCCATCATGGGGCAGGTGTGAACGCTTCTGCCCTGAACACCTATACAAATGATCGGCCTTTTCCCGGATATCGCCTTGGCCTCTTGTATGATCTGCCTCTGCTGGGACTTCGTCCTGGTAAGATAGATCGTCCTATGGCCGGTCCCCAACGTGGCCTCCAGAGCACCCGTCATCGACACAACGGTCTTGCCTGTCCCCGTCCCCGAGTCGATGACCGCGGAGCTGCCGTTCTTTATGGTGTCCCTGACCAGGTCCACCCTCT
>JAISPV010000066.1 GCA_031274665.1 Candidatus Methanoplasma sp.
CCTTTGCCGTCTCTTCGGGCATGTTGTAATACCCTTTCATGACGTTATGTCCGCGGCAGCAGAATTCTCCCGGTATCCAGGGCTCGCATATCTCTCCGGTCTCCGGATTGATGATCTCCACCTCGACACCGATCACTGCCTTTCCGACCGTGGAGCATTTCCTTTCGATGCTCGGCTCGTCGTACCTTGATTGGGTCATCGCGGGGGAAGACTCGGTCAGGCCGAAGACGATCGTCACTTCCCTCATGTTCATCCTGCTGACCGCTTCCTCCATCGTCTTGGTAGGACAGGGGGAACCGGCCATTATTCCAGTCCTCAGGGTGCTGAAATCGAATTTATCGAACAGATTATGCTCCATGATCTTTATGAACATCGTGGGGACGCCGTAAAGGGCGGTGCACCTTTCTTTTTCGACAGACGTCATCACTATCAAAGGGTCGTATTCTTCCACGATCACCATTGCCGTCCCATGGTTGACGCATGCCATGACCCCCAAGGAGCATCCGAAACAATGGAAGAGCGGCACCGGTATGCAGAGCCGGTCATCGGGCGTGAAATTCTGGTTAACGCCGACCCAGTAGCCGCAATTCCCTACATTGTGGTGGGTCAGCATGACCCCTTTCGGGAAACCGGTCGTGCCGGATGTGTATTGCATGTTCACCACGTCGTAAGGGCTCAGCTCCTCCTGCCTTTTCTGATAGTCCTCTTCGGTGACCAGACATGACATCGACATCACCTCAGGCATCGAATACATCCCGCGGTGTTTCTCGGACCCAAGGAACATCACCCGCCTTAGGTGGGGGTACTTTTCCGATCTGAGCGTCTCCCTCGGCTGGGTCTTAAGCTCCGGTATCAGTTCATAGATCGTCTTGACGTAGTCCGTATCCCTGCTGCCGTCAATGAGGAAGATGTTCTCCGTTTCCGACTGACGGAGTACGTAGTCGATCTCCGCCGACTTGTAGCTGGTGTTGATCGTCAAAAGTATCGCGCCTATCTTTGCGGTGGCGAACTGCAAGGCGACCCAATGCGGCACATTCGTCGCCCAGACGGCGACCTTTTCCCCCCTTTGGACCCCCATCGCCATCAACCCTTTTGCGATATCGTCGACAGTTCCTTTGAATTCCCTCCAGGTCTGCCTGTAATTCCTGTCTACGTATACCACAGCGTCGTTGTCTGGACATTTGGCTGTGGTCTCGTCAAGCAGCTGCCCCAATGTCGCTTCCCTCGTTATCTCCTTCCTCAACATGGTACGGCCTCAGAACGGAACATATATCACGGCGAATATCTCCGCCGGACGATCGTCAGCAGCGCTGACCTTATGCGGTATCAGCGAGTTGTAATACACCGAATCCCCAGGTCCCAACATATTCTTCTCTTTGCCGTATGTCAATTCGATCTTTCCCGAAAGGACCATGATGAACTCTTCTCCGTCATGGGATGACACATCCTCTCCGCACTCGGGGTCGATCCTTATGAACAAAGGCTCCATATGCCTGTCTGTTTTGCCTTTGCCCAGAGGGAAATAGTGATAGTGAGATCTCCCCTGAGTGGAGCCCTCTTCCGTTCTCTCCGAGGCCTTGGTTATCAGAGGGTCTTTCACGACGATGTCATCTGTAAAGGTCCCAAGACGCTTGCCCAAGGCCCTGGACAGCTTTATCAGCATGCCTACGGCGGGATATATGTTCCCCTCTTCGACATCTGTTATAAAATTGATATCAGTCCCCGTTCTTTGCGCAAGTTCTTCCTGCGTGATACCCAATCTTTCTCTGTATGCACATATCCTCGAACCCAACTTGTTAGCGTCGTCCATTTGCTCTTCCTCTGTCGGCATCGACAGATATGCATCATTCGATAAATAAGAAATACGGCGGTGACCCGGGACGAACCGTGCCGCGGTCCGGCGGCCGTGCGCATCACGCGGGCTTCTTACGGCCGCAGGTTGTCCGTTATCCACTTCATTGCGGTCTCGAACACCCTCATGTTGGGTTCCACAAGCGACGGCCTGGCAGACATGCTTTCGGCAAGTGCGGCCTTAATGTTCGTCTCTCCGAACGGCAAAAGGCCCAATCCCGTCATGGCACCGAGGAACGCGGTGTTGCTCGCTTTGGAAACGCCGTTCTCGATCGCTATCGAAGAAGCGGGGAAAGGTATGGCTCTGACCCCCGCGGGGAATCCGATATTCGTTTTTATCGAAGAATCGTAAAGTATCGTGCCGCCTTCTCTGACAGAAGAAGCGAATCTTTCCAGCGCCGGCTGGTTCATGGCGACCAGCACATCCGGGTCATCTATCGTCGGCGACCCTATCTCTTTGCCTCCGACCCTGACGGAACAGGAAGCGGACCCTCCCCTCTGCTCGGGGCCGTAACTGGGCATCCAAGAGACGAATTTCCCGTCAGATGCCGCCGCCTCTGCGACGACCAGGCCTAAACTGAGTATTCCCTGCCCGCCGAATCCGGAGAACTTGAATCTCCTTTCCTTGAAGGATGGGTCGTTCTTTGTCGCCACGGTTTCCTTACCGCCGCCTATCAATTCTTTCTCGTTCTTTAAGGGGACCCCTTTCGGTGTCGGGACCGGTTTTTCGGAACGGTCCCTGAAATTGCCGAGAGGATATGTCTTTTCCATCGTCTCCGTGAAAAGTTCCGCCGCTTTGACAGGTTCTTCTCTCATGTTGTTCGGGCAGGGGGAAAGGATCTCCACAAAAGCGAAGCCTTTCTTTTCTTTCTGGATCTGAAGTGCTTTCCTTATCGCCTTTTTTGCCAGCATTATCCTCTTTGTGTCGGCGACCGACACCCTTTCTATGAACACAGGCGCCTCAAGCGTCTCGAAGACCTCGCACACCTTCAGCGGATAACCTGCCTTCACGGTATCCCTGCCGAACGGCGTTGTCGTTGTTACCTGGCCTTCCAGTGTCGTGGGGGCCATCTGCCCTCCCGTCATGGCAAAGATCGAGTTGTTCACGAAAAAGAGTGCGAAATTATCTCCTCTGTTTGCAGCCTGGAAGGCGTTGTTGAAACCTATCGCCCCCAGGTCCCCGTCTCCTTGGTAGGCGATTATGGGGTTATCGGGCAAGACCCTCGAAAGGCCGGTCGCCACCGCGGACGCCCTTCCGTGCGGAGCGGAAACATGACCGCAGTCGAAATAGTAATAACAGAAAGTGGCGCATCCGACCGGTCCCACGAAGACCGAATCGTCTTGTATGCCCAGATCGGCCATCGCCTCTCCAATGAGTTTCAGGATTATGCCGTGCCCGCATCCCGCACAGTAGTGTGTCGCCCGAAGAGCGTCCCCTCCTTTGCGGGAGAATTGTTCATAGAGCCCTGTCGATCTTTTTATCATGCCTTTCCCTCCGCTGCTTTTTCAACAACTCCTACCAGATCTGCGACCTTCGGGAGGTTCCCACCCATCCTGTTGAACAACGTGACCTGCTCTTTGTTCTCCAAATGCAGCACGACATCGTCCCTGTACTGTCCGTTGCTCATCTCCACGACGACTATCTTTTTTCCGGTAGCGCAGGCGTTCAGTTCTTTTGCGGGGAATGGGGACAGGGTGATCGGACGGAAAAGGCCCGCCTTTATCCCCTTTTCTCTGAGGACATCGACCGCCGACCTTGCAATCCTGGCGCTTGTGCCGTATCCTGTGAGGATGACGTCGGCATCTTCTGTGAGATAGGACTCGGCTCTCGCATCCTTCTTCATCTCTTCGTATTTTTTGTTCAAGAGGAAGTTGTGCGCCTCCTGCCTGTCCGCATCCAGATATATCGAGAATATGAGATTGTCCTTAGTTTCCTTGCGGCCTTTCACAGCCCATCCGTCTGTATCCGGCACATCGGAGACCTTTTCCGGCAGGATCAGGGATTCCATCATCTGGCCGAGGACCGCGTCAGCCAGTACCACGGCGGGGTTCCTGTATTTGAAAGCAAGGTCGAATGCCAGGATGGTGAGGTCGCACATCTCTTGAACGGAGGCGGGTGCCAGAACTATGCATTTGTAGTTGCCGTGCCCGCCGCCTTTCACAGCCTGATCGTAATCCCCCTGTTCAGGATAGATATTGCCGAGGCCGGGTCCCGCGCGCATGATGTCGACGACGACCGCCGGCAGCTGAGCCCCCGCCAGATACGACAGCCCTTCCTGCATCAGGCTCATGCCGGGGCCTGCGGAGGCAGAAATGACCTTCTTCCCGGCGCTCGCCGCACCGTACATCATGTTCGCCGATCCGGTCTCGCATTCAGCCTGAAGGAACTCTTTTCCCAAGCAGGGCAGATATTCCGCCGCCGCATGGGCTATCTCACTTGCAGGAGTGATCGGGTATCCGAAATACGCATCCACTCCGGCGTAGACGGCGCCTATCATCACCGCCTCATTTCCTCTTACGAATTTGCGCATATCAGTTCTCCTCCTTTCCGGGGCGGTACACTTCTATCGCATAGGGCTCGGGGCAATTGTAGAAACAAATGAAACATCCCGTGCATCCGTCTCCCAAATAATTGGCGTAATTGTACCCTCTTTTGTTCAAAACACCTGACATCTTCAGAACTTTTTTCGGGCAGGCCGCTGCACACCGGCCGCAACCTTTGCATTCATCCACATTTATAACCGGATACGGTTTGTCTTCCATCTGCCGTCACGCCCTGATGCCTTGGAATCGAATAATGGTACTTAAAGAAGATGATTTCCTCAAAGCACCGCTTGCCGAATAGATTTAGTATTAGTGCGTAATGCAGAGGTTATGCCTTACGCAGATGTCAACGGCATCGATCTGTACTATGAAATCGAAGGGAACGGACCGCCCTTGGTACTCGTCACGGGCTTCGTGGCCGACGTCGGATTCTGGGGGAAGGCCTCCAAGATCCTCTCAAAAAGATTCACTGTCATTAAGGTCGATAACCGCGGAGCGGGAAAAACCTCATATCGGGGCAGATTCACTCTTGACGACATAGCCGAAGACATAATATTTTTGATAAAAAAGCTGGACCTCGGTATGGTCAACATCCTCGGCTGGTCCATGGGGTCGCAGATCGCGCTGAAGGTCGCGGTCGCCGCTCCTGAGATAATGTCAAAACTGATACTTGTTTCCGGCTACCGTTACCGGCCTTACCGCTCACAATACATAGTGAGGTCGATGCTTGACGCCGCCGACGGCGGAACGCCGCTGGAATACTTCGCCAGAGTATTGAACGGTCTGTGTACCACCGAAGAATTCTTCGAGAAGAAGCACAAGGCAGGGGAAGATGTCGGCTGGGTCGACCTGAAAGATCTGGTCGCCGTGAGGTATCAGTCCGATGCGGTGGAAAGCTCAGACATCACTGACCAAGCCAGGAAGGTCAGCGTACCGACGCTTCTGATACACGGGGACAAGGACATCATGGTCGACTGCGAGGAAGGACTGGCGCTTGCCGATGCCGTCCCCGGATGCAAGACCGTCCTGATCGAAGGCGAGGGGCACATAATCCCTGCGGACCGATACATCCAGTACGTAATAGAATTCATCGAAGAGCGTCAGATCTGATCGTTCTTCGACGATCTCGCTTCTCGTATCTTTTCGGTTATTGTGGACCTGATCGCCTTCGTGCAGGGCCAGGAATCGTCCATGTATCTTATGAGTTCGAGGATGTCCGTTTTTTCGTCCGTGAGGGCGATATAGACACGGCTCATGAACATTGACACCGCATATGGAAAATCTCTGCATATCTCCGGCCTGTCCTTCCATATCCCGCACCTGTTGTCGCCGCCGAGGAAGGCGCAGGGGTCGGTCTTACGGAACAGCAGCCTCCCGTCCGAGGTCCTGGTAAGATATTTGGCTACAAAATCGTAAAGCGGTATCCCGGCTGCGCCGGCTATGCGGTCGACCTCCTCCGGAAGCACCACGATATTGGGCTGACGGCAGCATCTGCCGCACATCTCGCACGGGAACTCGTCTATGTAGCTCATGCATATCCTATACGCAAGGTCCAGGTCGCTCTCCATCTCGGGAGATATCTCCTTCAGCCCCCGAAGGACGTATTTTCCTTTATAGACTGCCATCAGAACACTTCGTCAGGCCCAGGCCGCGATGCCGAACATGAAGGACATTACCGACGTCAGGATACCCGCCCCGGCCAGGCCCATGTATTTGAGTCTGTCATTTGTGGGGAAGTGGTTCGCATGGCTCATTGTGAACCCTCCTGCAACCATACCTATTGCGCCCAGAATAACAGATATTAATGCCATATCCGAAAAAGCGAACAATATTACTGTACCGACAACACCGCAGAATAGAGAGAATAACCCGAATCCCAGAGGGTTCCTCGGAATATCGTTGTAATCATAATTCATCTTGCGTTACACCTTGGACTCTGAACCCCATCAACAAATAAAGACATTCCCCTCATCCGGGCAGGCGGAACAGACATTCCATCCTTACCCTGACGGCGCCGAACCGCATGGTCTCGTCCTTCCTTTCGCAACTGATCATCTCGAACCCTTTGAACCTCTCTTTCATTTCATCTTCGGTATAATATCTGTATTCTATGCCGTTGCCTCTCTTGTCCCTGTCCCTGCCTTCGGACCTCATATCCCCGACGGCGAACGACCTCACGAACACCGCCCCGCCGGGCACCAGCACCCTCGAAATCTCTTTCACCGTGTCACCGAGCTGTATATCGTTCAGATGTTCCAGTATGTGGACGGCGGTCA
>JAISPV010000092.1 GCA_031274665.1 Candidatus Methanoplasma sp.
CGCTCAGTTTAAGGAAGAAGTGGTTCGACGGCCTTACCTCCGGCTCATTGCCGCAGTGTATGCATCTGGTACCTATCAGATCGCCCGGCTCGAATGTCGTGCCGCAGGTATCGCACTGGTCACTTCTGACATCGACCGCTCCGCATTTGGGGCAGGTCCCCTCGACATACCTGTCAGGGAGGAACTTCTGGCATTTCGGGCAGTAGTATTGATCTGTCTCCTTTTCGTAGAGGTATCCCTTGTTGAGGAGGTCGGTGAACATCCAGTGGACCACCTCGATATGGTTTGCACCGTGTGTCTTGCTGAAAAGCGAGTATTGGATATGCATTTCCTCTATCGCTTTCTTGTTGATATTGTGGTATCTGTCGGCCACCACGGCTGGGGTGGACCCTTCCTTCTCTGCAGTGACCGTTATGGGGGTCCCGTGTTGATCTGACCCTCCCACGACCAGCACCTCGTTCCCTTTGAGGCGGTTGTATCTTCCGAATATGTCCGGGGGGAGGAGGGAACCTGCCACGTGTCCGAGATGGATGGGGCCGTTCGCATAAGGCCAGGCGATATTAATGCAAATCTTCGACATTTGAACCTATGAGTCCATCGTCGATGACGATAATAAAGATGTTGGAAAATAGGTTGACCGGAGTTCATTGGTTCCCGAACTGATCGTCCAATTTCCTTGCGATCGTTTCTCCGTCGGGCAGGAACCTCTGATAGTCTTCCGGCAGTATTGAAGATGTAGTGTAAGTCGCGACCCCGATGGGCATGGTGCCGGTCCTCAGTGAATATTCCACTACAGTGCGGTTCTTTTCCCTGCATATGATGATGCCTATGGCATCGTTCTCGTTTGGCAATCTCACCTTGTCGTTCAGAACAGACAGATAAAACTCCATTTTTCCTTTGTATTCCGGAATGAACTCGCCAACTTTTAGTTCAACTGCCACAAGACACTGCAGCCGGCGGTGATACAGCAGAAGATCGATGAAATATTCTTTATCGTCCACCTGTACCCTGAACTGATCCCCTATGAAGGCGAACTGAAGGTCCATCTCGAGCAAAAAGATACGGATATTGTTGACCAATGCCATTTCGAGCTGGCTTTCGGAATGTTCTTCGCCGAGATCAAGGAAATCGAAAACGTACTCGTCTTTTACAGCAAGGACCGCTTGGTTCCTGATGTTCTCCGGCAGCGTCTGTTCAAAATTGGTCTGGTTCAGCAGATGCCTCTCATAGCTTTTGTTATCGATCTGATGGATCAGCACAGCCCTTGTCCATCCGAATTTCTTTGTGGAAAGAATATAAAATTGTCTTTCAAGATCGTCTTTGCAGCGGTTAAGGATGACGACATGCTTTGCCCAACTAATTTCTCCAACCAATGAATGGAGATTTTCTGCATCATTATATTCAGTATAGAATTGTGACATCAGCCACAGATTTGTCACTGAAAAGCCTCTCATTCCCGGGAATTCATTCTGCAATTCTTTTGATAAGGTGGGCACAACCGCTTTTCCCCAACTCTCTTGTTGCTTCTCTGCAATGGCTTTTCCTATCTCCCAATAAAGTCCGACAAGCTGCGTATTCACAGCCCGCATCGCCTCATATTGCGCTTGGTGTACCTTCTGTTTGACCTCAGCTATGAAGTCAAGTTTCATTTTTTCAAATGGTTCTGTTCCTGTTTCTTTTGCGGGTTTGTTCATATCCCGGCATGTTCCGTGTCCGGAGATAATCCACATTATTACATGTATAGCGTTAGATGTCTGTCCTTTTCAACAGAGAATGACCAAACGACCTAAAGGAACGGTACCGAGAATCCCATTTGTGGTCACACTTCGGACCTCCACATCCTGCCGTCCTTCTTCGCGGCGTCCTTGAGCACAATATACGCCCAATATCCCATCAGAAGGCCTCCGAATATCTCGACGGAGGTCATGCTCCACCAAAGCGAAGTTAGCGTACCTACGGTGTATGTCGCGAGGAGGAACGCGATCGCAAGCACCAAGTTCCTTATGAACGATGACACGAGGGCCACCTTCGAGCGGTTCACCGCCTGGAGTAAGGACGACCCAACGAATACCAGCGACATGAAGGGGATGAATATCGCAAATATGTACAGCAGCGTCACCATTTCATCGTGCAGGTACTGCATATCCGAAGATTGTGTGAACACCGACGCTATCGGGCCTGCCAGCAGAGCCATCGCCAAAGAGAGGACGGCAAGCAGGAGGACCGATGACTTCACTGAGAAAGCGTATGCTTTCCTTATCATGTCATACCTCTTCATCCCGTACTCAGCGGAGCATGCGGACACTATCGCCCCTCCCATGGCCTGTGCGGGGATCAGGATCATATACACTATCCTCCAGGCCACCGTATAGATCGCCATTGCATCTGTCGTGCCGATCAGGATGATGCAGAAGTTGAATGTGATGTTGAACAGATTCATTACAGAAAATTCGAACGACTGCGGGAGGCCCACGGAAAGGATCTCCTTCTGGTGCGGCTTGTTGAATCTCAGGTTCGATCTCTTGAACTTGATGAACATATCTTTCTTCAGCAGGTACCAGTAAAGCCCGGCGATTATCGACACGGCAAAGGCGACCACTGTCGCCCACGCGGCGCCGGCCACACCCATGTCAAAAGTGTAGATGAAAATAGGGTCCAAGACCAGGTTCGTTATCGATCCCAGCACCTGTATGTACATGGACCTCCTGACCGCGCCTTCCCCTCTCAGGATGCCTGACATCACTCCGCTTATTAGTATCAGGAAGGTGGAGAGATACAGCGGGACCGCGTATTCCATCGAGGTCTCGATCGTTGGCCCGGCGCCTATCGCGACCAGCACCGGCTGGGCAGTGATCAGCAGTATGGGTGTTGCGACCGCCGATACGATAAGGCACAGCAAAAGCGACTGGACGGCTATCCCGTTCGCATCTTCCGCCCTGCCCATGCCTATCTTCCTTGCTATCGCGGCGGATGTTCCGATCCCCAGACCGGCGCCGATCCCGATGATGACCGCATATATCGGGAACACCAGCCCCAAAGCGGCCATTGCTTCCGCACCGAGGTTAGTGACCCAGAAACTGTCGACTAGGTTGTTGCT
>JAISPV010000094.1 GCA_031274665.1 Candidatus Methanoplasma sp.
GGGATGACAACGCCGGCGAGGTCTGGGGCATATACGTTTGGCAGGAGATGGTGCAAAAGGCGGCTGCGGAAGTACCCAAAGGCGGAATGACCGATCACGAGTACACAATGGCCGTTTACGCTAAAGCGGCATCGGGGCTTCCCGACTCGCTCGGGAAGCAGGTGCTGTCATCGCTGAACAGCGTGATAGCCCTGTACGAGAATGTCATCACTCCCGGCAAGGAAGCGAAATATGATGATACGTCTCTTATCGCCGCATTCGATTACATCATCAACTACGTGATCGCAACATCCGTCGGCGGGGAGAAGGCCGACTTTATGACGCCGTTCAACCTGAACTATGTAAAATACACACTCATAACAAAGGCCGAGGCGATGTCCGACCGCTCCATGGAGACAATAAAGTTCATGGACAGAGCGATAACGGATTTCGCAAAAGCGCACTCCGACATGGTCGTCGGCAAGTGGCTGACCGGCAGCGCGGTCGTGATGTACGAGGTGTCAGAACAGGTCAGCAACGAGTTCCTGAAAGTGGAGATACTCGCTGTGGCGCTGATATTCATTCTGCTGTTCTTTGTGATGAGGTCGTACATCACGCCGATGCGTTCGATAGTGACCATTCTGATGAGCGTCGTGTGGACAGTGGCGCTGACACACATTATCTTCGGAAGCATTCTCGGGGCGGGGGTGATGTGGATGATACCCATAATCCTGATCGTGGTGTGTCTCGGTCTTGGTATGGACTACGATATACTGCTGACCACCCGCATCAAAGAGAACCATATCCATAAAGGTATGAGCAACGACGACGCAATAACGCACGCGGTGACCCATTCCGGAGCTGTCATCACGATATGCGGCCTGATAATGGGCGGCGCTTTCGGCACGCTGATGCTGTCGAGCACGACAATGCTTCAGGAGTTCGGGTTCGCGCTGAGCTTTGCGATACTGGTCGACGCGCTGGTCGTGCGCACGTACATCGTCCCGGCGGCGATGCATCTTCTCGGCGACTGGAACTGGAAAGGTCCGAAGTTCCTGCAGAGGAAAGAGGTAAGACCGCCCGAGTGATCTCGGGCATTACCTTTTAACTTTTTTCCTTAGCTCGCCCATCATCGCGGAAGGGTTCTTCGATCTCATCGGAAGGCTTCTGACGCAGACCCCCGCACAGCCCGCGCTCATTGCCTTGTCAGCGGTATCGAGGTCTATCCCGCCGACGGCGAAGACGGGAATGCCAACGGCGCCGCATACTTCCTTCAGGTCCCCGGTCCCCCTGCCCTTTGCCCCGGGTTTGCAGGAGGTCTCAAAGACGTTGCCGTAGATCAGATACGATGCGCCCAGCCCCTCCGCCTCGACAGCCTCCTCTGCGGAATGGACAGAGACCCAGACCTCTTTGAAATTCTTCAGTATTGATCCGTTCGCCCTCAGCGAATCCAGAGATACCTGTACGCGCTCGCTGCCGATCGAAGCGGCAATCTTTATGAAAGAGTTGACGCAGAACTTCACATTATAGTAGCTGCAGATGCGCATACATTCGATGGCCAAATATCGGTATTCGGATTCCGAGACATCTTTTTCCCTAAGGATGATCATGTCCGGGGATGAACCTGCGACCGCCTCTATCTGCTCCAAGAAATCGGAGGCGGCGCTGATCTTCCTGTCCGTTATTGCGATTATCATACCCTCACGTAATCATTGAATACGGGCTGTAAGCCCCTTTCTGTCAAGGCCTTTCTTATCTCCCTCACATCCCTCGGATCGGAGATATCGAATTGTTCGTCGCCTTTCTTCTCATCCGCATGTCCGCCGATGCCCACAGATACACCCGCGGAGATCTTGGTGGCGCTCAGTCCGACAATGTTGTCCCTGAACCCCGGGCTCTCCCTGGAAGATATCGTCTGTCCGGAGAAAGGCATGAATATGCGGTATGCAAGCGCTATCTGGAGGAGGTCCCTTTCGGACACCGTTTCGGGGGAATATCTTCCGTTGATGAACGGCCTCAGCCTGGGAAGGGAGAACGAGATCTCCGCATGCGGATACTTCCTCTGGATGAGATACGCGTGGATGCCGCACGCCAATGCGTCTCTGCGGAAATCTCCCAGCCCCAGCAGGGCGCCGAAGGCAACGCCCCTCATCCCCCCCATCAGCGCTCTCTCCTGTGCGTTGAAACGGTATGAGAATATCCTCTTCGGGCCGAATGGGTGGAGTTTTGCATATCTTTCCGGGTCGTAGGTCTCCTGAAAGACGGTAACATAATCGGCGCCGCAGTCGTGCAGGTGTCTGTATTCTTCGACGTTCAAAGGATAGACCTCGACCCCGATGTTACTGAAGTGTTTAGCAGCGGTCTTGACGCATTCTCCGATAAAATCCACATCCGCCATCTTCCTCGACTCGCCCGTCAGGATGAGGATCTCCGTAAGGCCGGACTCGGCGATCTTCGACATCTCTTTCTCTATCTCTTCGGAAGAGAGTTTCGCTCTGTGTATCACGTTGTCCCTGCTGAAACCGCAGTAAAGGCAGCCGTTCTCGCAATGATTTGATGTATACAGAGGGGTGAATATGTTGACGGAGTTCCCGAAGTACTTGCGGGTCTCTTGTCTGGCTCTTATTGCCATTCTCTCAAGGAAGGCCTCGGCGGCAGGCGAGAGCAAAGACGCGAGGTCCTCCGTATCAAGGCGCTCTTTTGCCAGAGTATTCTCGATATCCCTGGCGGTGAACGAAGAAAGATCGAACAGGGAGGCCTTGGAAAAAGTGTTCTCCATGACGTCCGATCTTATCGACCCCATATAACGCCGGTAATCTTCAGCGTCCGTGAATTCTCTGGTCATTTAATATCCTCTAGGAATCCAGTCAGCGGGCTGGACGCCTCTCCCCCTTTCTGAAGGACCCTGCCCGGTTTTGAGAGGAATGCCGCGCGCCCCGCTTCGATGGCCAGCTTGAAGGCCTTTGCCATCATCGGTATGTTCCCGGCCGTTGCGATCGCCGTGTTCGCCATCACTGCCGCACAGCCCATCTCCATGGCCTCGCATGCCTGTGAAGGCCTTCCGATCCCCGCATCGACAATGACCGGGAGATCAAGCTCGTCTATCATTATTTTAATGAAATCTTTTGTGAGCAACCCCTTGTTGCTGCCGATGGGCGCCCCCAACGGCATTATCGCCGATGCCCCCGCGTCGGCCATGGACCTCGCCGCGGAAAGGTCGGGCATCATATAAGGCATGACAATGAAACCCTCGCCGGAAAGTATCCTGGTGGCCTTGATGGTCTCGCAGTTGTCCGGAAGCAGGTATCTCGAATCCCTGATGATCTCTATCTTGATCATATCGCCGCAGCCCAGCTCCCTTGCGAGCATGGCGATCCTTACCGCTTCCTCAGAATTCCTTGCTCCGGATGTGTTCGGGAGCAGCGTCAACCCTTTGGGCATGTAATCGAGGATGTTCTCTTCCCCTCCGGCATTCGCCCTTCTCACGGCAAGTGTCGCTATCTCCACGCCTCCGTTCTCCATGACGGCCTTTGTCATCTCAAGGGAGAACTTACCGGATCCGAGTATGAATCTGGAATTGAATTTCCTGCCTCCTATCACAAGTTCGTCGGACATATTCACGGTTCTCCATTCAATATCAGGGATATGACGGTATTGGCCATATGTCCCGCGCAGATGTTCACCCTCGGGGACATGAGGCCTCCTTTGATCTCTTCCATATCTATGCCGTCGCCGCATATGTAAAGATCGGCGAACAGCTTTTCCGATCTTATCTCGTTGGACCTTCCGAACCCCGCCATTCCGGACCCTGACACCACCTTGACCCCCGGACATTTTTCCAGGACGGTGTTGATAAGCATCGCTTTCTCGGAGGGAACATCAAAAGCCTCGCATACGATGCCGCATCCTCCGAAGACATCGGGGATGTTGGACGCATCCAATTTCAAATGGTGTTTCTCGATGCTCAGATAAGGATCGATGTTCCTAAGCAAAGCCTCCGTCGCATCGACCTTCGCCGCCCCTATTTGATCCAGATAATAATTCTGCCGGTTGATGTTACTTATATCCACAACATCGAGGTCCGCTATCGTAAGGTGAGAGACACCCGCCCTGGCGAGCATCGCAGCGATGTTCGATCCGAGGCCGCCCAGCCCCGCGATGCCCACCTTTGCGTTTTTCAGTTTTTCATGCATATCAGACGGATATCTCGTGCGGAGAGCCTTCTCCAACGCATCTCTGCCGGGCAGCGCCATCATCCACCACCGACGAATCCGACTATCTCGACCGAGTCATTTCCATTCAGAAAAACACTTGCATATTCAGACCTCGGGACGATCTTCCCGTTCAGTTCAACGGCAACACGGTCCTCTTTGCGACCCGTGTTGGAAATAAGGTCCTTCACAGTCATTGGCGAAACCAGTTCCAGATCCTTTCCGTTGACCCTCATGCTCATTACCGTTTATGCTCTCAGATATTAGGTCTTGCTTTTAATATCATATCTCTG
>JAISPV010000012.1 GCA_031274665.1 Candidatus Methanoplasma sp.
AGCTCAGCTAGGTAGAGCATCTGACTTTTAATCAGGTGGTCAAGGGTTCGAATCCCTTCAGGCCCGCTGAGAGTCTTCATGAGCGATCGACCGCGGATCAAGTATGAGGAAAGGAATGAAAAAAGCAATATTCTTAAACAACGGGGGTCCCGCTGACCGGGAGCGGAGATTAGTGGCAGGTGAATCGATTTGATAACAGACAACATATCATTTAATGTACTCAAGCACGACCTTGTGCCCGAACACCACCTTCTTTCTGAAGAAGAGGCAGAAAGAATTTTATCTGAAATGGGGATGACTTGCGACCAGCTTCCGAAAATAAGGAACAACGACGCAGGAATAAGGGTGCTGGAGAGCATACACGGGCCGATCACGGAGGGGCGTGTCGTCAAGATTGTCAGAAAAAGCGAGACAGCACAGGAGTTTGTGGCCTATAGGCTTGTGACCAAAGGGTGATATCTTGAGGGATTTGGTTAAATTATACTTTGCAGAAAAGAACATCGTGAACCACCATATCGCATCGTTCGATGATTTCCTTGCCGCCGCCGGGAACCCGAACAGCAGGATGCAGAAGATAGTTGACGACATCAGGGTCCCCACGGACGATGCCGAAAGGGGCGTAATAAAGTTGGACCCCGAGCGCACCGGCGGCAGGAACATAGAGATCAAGATCGGCAGGAAAAGAGACGATGGCAGCAACATCGACCCGCAGGCAAAGCCCACAATAAGGATAGACCAGCCGAAGGTCATGGAGGCGAACGGCTACAGTCACGAACTTACGCCGATGGAGGCCAGGCTCAGGAACCTCAATTATCTTTCCCCTGTTTTCGTCAGGTTCGAAGTTTATGAGGACGGGATCGAGAAAGAGATGCCCGAGAACGAGAAATGGGTGCACGTAGGTGACCTGCCGGTGATGGTCAAATCGAGCGGATGCAACCTCAACCACCGCGTTCTGGAGGCGAATCTCGACCGCAAACTGTCAGAAGAAGAATACCTAAAAGAACTGGTAAAACAGAAAGAGGACCCCAGAGAGCCAGGAGGGTACTTCATCATCGGAGGCACCGAGAGGGTGCTGATCACCCTAGAGGACCTTGCGCCCAACAGGGTCATGGTCGAGTACAACGAAAAGTACGGGTCCTCGGTGGAGATCGCAAAGGTCTTCTCCCAGAAAGACGGATACCGCGCGCTGACACTTGTCGAGAAGAAAAAGGACGGAATGGTAATGGTCTCCGTGCCTGTCGCATCCGGTTCCATCCCGCTGATCGCGCTCATGAAGGCGCTCGGCATGGAGTCCGACGCAGAGATCTATGATACTATCGTCTCCGACGAGGCAATGGCGAACATCGTGTACGCAAACATCGAAAGTTCCCTTGACAAGAAGAACTTCCCCCCGAACGGTTACCACTCCAAAGAGGACGCCATATTGTTCCTGGAGAGGAACTTTGCGGCCGGGCAGGCAAAAGAATACAGGACAAAGAAGGTCGAGAGCATCTTGGACCGTTCGCTTCTTCCGCACCTCGGGGACACCGAGGCCGACCGTATGAAGAAGGCGATATTCCTCGGACGCATAGCGCGTTCCGTGCTCGAGTTATCGCTCGGCAAGAGGAAAGAGGATGACAAGGACCATTATGCCAACAAGAGGCTGAAACTCTCCGGCGATCTGATGGAGGATCTGTTCAGGACGAGCTTCAGCAGCCTGATGAAAGATCTGAAATACCAGCTGGAAAGGAACTGGGGAAGGAAGAAGAGCGAGTTCAACATCTCCTCGTCGATAAGGCCCGACCTGCTCACGCACAAATTGCTGCACGCGCTCGCGACGGGCAACTGGGTCGGAGGCCGCGCAGGCGTGTCCCAGCTCCTCGACAGAACATCCAACATGTCCGCGATGTCGCATCTCAGAAGAGTGACATCCTCGCTCACAAGAAGCCAGCCCCACTTCGAGGCCCGTGACCTCCACCCCACGCAATGGGGGAGACTGTGTCCGTCGGAGACCCCGGAAGGACAGAACTGCGGCCTGGTGAAGAATGCCGCCCTAATAATAGACGTTTCCGAGAGGTATCCCGAGTCGGATGTGAAATGGACGCTGAAAGAGCTCGGCCTCGGGTTGGTCAAAGAAGAAGGGACAAGAGTATACATAAACGGAGACCTGGTGGGGACCCACTGGGACGCTGAAAAGCTGGTGTCGGAGATAAGGGACCGCAGAAGATACGGCCTCCTGTCGAACTGCATCAACATCCGTTTTGATGAGGAAATGAAAGAAGTGATCATCAACTGCGACGAGGGGCGCCTCAGGCGCCCGCTCATGATCCTGAAGGACGGCAGGACGATGATAACAAGGAAGCACATCGAAGGCATACGCGAAGGCAAGGTGACGTGGAACAATCTCTTCAAAGAAGGCATAATCGAATGGATAGATGCCGAGGAAGAAGAGGACGCGCTTGTTCTGGTGGATCCATTCGATGTTCCGAAGAGATGCGAGCACTGTGAGCACGCCCTGTCCCCGACCGATGTCGACTGGCTCAACCCCGGACAGGAAGAAGGACCCGCCCTCAGATGCAAATGGTGCGGCGAGGCATTCACTGTTCCCGCAAAGATAACCAGAGAGCACACCCACATGGAGATAGACCCGATGGTGATATTGGGTGTCGCGTCCGGAATAGTTCCGTATCCGGAGCACAACTCGGCGCCCCGTGTGACGATGGGCGCCGGTATGGCAAAACAGGCGCTGGGCATACCCGCGGCCAACTACCGCATAAGGCCGGACACGAGAGGGCACATCATGCATTACCCTCAGGTGCCGATGGTACAGACGCAGACCATGGAGTTCATGGGATACAACCACAGGCCGGCCGGCCAGAATTTCTGTGTCGCGGTCCTGTCATACCATGGATATAACATAGAAGATGCTCTTGTTATGAACAAGAGTTCTATAGAAAGGGGCCTCGGAAGGTCCACTTTCATGAGGTCATACCGCGCGGAGGAGCGCCGTTATCCCGGAGGCCAGGAGGACCACTTTGAGATCCCCTCGCCCGACATAATGGGGGCGCGCGCAGACTTTGCCTATGCCTCGCTGGGCGAGGACGGACTGATCTCGCCCGAGTCGGAGGTCACCGGAAGCGATGTCCTGATCGGAAAGACATCCCCTCCCAGGTTCCTTGAGGAGGAGACCGATTTCCTGACCCCGCAGAAGAGGAGGGAGACATCGGTGACGGTGAGGCCGGGAGAAAGAGGATATGTGGATTCAGTCATGGTGACGGAATCCGAGAACGGTTCAAGGCTCGTTCGCGTGAAAGTAAGGGACGAGAGGGTCCCGGAGCTCGGTGACAAGTTCTGCTCGAGGTTCGGACAGACAGGCGTCATCGGAAGGCTGGTGGACCAGTGCGACATGCCGTTCAGCGCAGAAGGCATAACGCCGGACCTGGTGGTGAACCCCCACGGTATACCTTCACGTATGACAATAGGGCACGTGCTGGAGATGATTGCCGGTAAGGTCGGGGCCATGGAAGGCCGCATCATCGACGGAACGGCGTTCTCCGGAGAGAGGGAGGCCGCGATACGCGATGCGCTTCTCAAGAACGGTTTCGCCGCGCACGGCAAAGAAGCTATGTACGACGGAAGGACCGGGAAACTGATCCAGACTGGAGTATATGCGGGTGTGATATTCTATGAGAAACTGCACCACATGGTCAGCGGTAAGATGCACGTCCGTTCGAGAGGCCCGGTCCAGATACTCACAAGACAGCCCACGGAAGGACGCTCCAGACAGGGAGGTCTGAGGTTCGGAGAGATGGAACGCGACTGTCTGATCGGGCACGGGGCCGCGATGGTGATCAAGGACCGTCTTCTCGACGAGTCCGACGGGACCCAACAGTACATCTGCGGTAATCCCACCTGCGGCCACATCGCGATAATGGACAGACACGGATCGCTGTACTGCCCGGTGTGCAAGAACAATTCAAGCATATATCTGGTCCAGACCTCGTATGCTTTCAAACTGCTCATGGACGAACTGCTGTCTCTCGGTGTCGCGATGAGGCTTCAATTGGAGGACTTGACATGATGCGCGGAATTACGAAAAGGATCGGCTCGATCAGATTCTCCTGCGTCTCACCTGAAGAAATAAGGAAGATGTCGGCAACGAAGATCATAACTGCGGACACATACGACGATGAGGGCTACCCCATTGAGATGGGCCTTATGGACCCCCACATGGGAGTGATAGAGCCCGGGCTCAGATGCAAAACATGCGGATGCAAGGTCGACGAATGTCCCGGGCACTTCGGGCACATCGATCTGGCGATGCCTGTCATACATGTAGGTTTCATTAAGGACATCAAGCTGATGCTGGAAAGCACCTGCCGCACCTGCGGCAGGATCATGCTCACGGCAGAGCAGATCGAGGCCCGCAGGGACGATATGTCGGAGATGAAGGACCTCGGAGGAGGCACCATCGACCTGAAGAACTTCTCGAAAGAGACGGCGAAGGATGCATCCAATAAAGGCGTGTGCCCGTACTGCGGGACAGAACAAATAAAGATAAAACTGGACAAACCGACCACTTTCAGGGAAGTGGACGATAACCACAAGCTCACACCGAAAGAGGTGCGCGAAAGGCTTGAGCGCATTCCCGACGAGGACCTCAAGACCCTCGGGATGGACCCTGCCACATGCAGACCGGAATGGATGGTCCTGACGGCGCTGGCGGTCCCCCCGGTGACGGTCAGACCGTCCATAACCCTTGATTCGGGAGACAGGTCCGAGGATGACCTCACCCATAAACTGGTGGATGTTCTCAGGATCAACCAAAGGCTGAGGGAGAACCGCGACGCGGGAGCGCCCCAGCTGATCGTTGAAGACCTGTGGGAGCTGCTGCAGTACCACGTGACGACGTATTTCGACAATCAAACATCGGGGATACCTCCCGCGAGACACAGGTCCGGCCGCCCGCTGAAGACGCTGGCACAGAGGCTCAAAGGCAAAGAGGGAAGATTCAGGTCGAACCTTTCGGGTAAACGTGTGAACTTCTCGGCCCGTACCGTGATATCTCCGGACCCCACGCTCTCGATAAACGAAGTGGGCGTCCCGTACATGGCGGCAAGGGAACTGACCGTCCCCGTGCACGTTAACGAGCACAACATAGAAAAACTCAGGAAGATGGTCGCACGCGGACCCGAACCGTCCATGGCGAGTGGATACATACCCGGCGTGAACTATGTCATAAGGTCCGACGGAAGGAGGATCAGGGTGACGGACCGCAACGCAGAAGAGGTCGCGGAGAATATTGATATCGATTATACAATAGAAAGGCAGCTGATGGACGGGGACGTCGTTCTGTTCAACAGGCAGCCCTCGCTCCACAGGATGTCCATGATGGCGCACCGCGTCAAGATGATGGACGGAAAGACGTTCAGGTTCAACCTCTGCGACTGTCCTCCGTACAACGCGGATTTCGACGGGGACGAGATGAACCTTCACGTCCTGCAGTCGGACGAGGCCCGCGCCGAGGCGCGCATACTGATGCAGGTCCAGGAGAACATTCTGTCACCGAGGTACGGCGGTCCGATCATCGGCGCCATCCACGACCACATTACCGGGGCATACTTCCTCACTCACGGGAACCCCAAGTTCGACAGGTTCGAGGCCATGAACATCCTTTCCAAACTCCGGAACATAGAGATCCCGGAACCGGCGATCAATAAAGAAGGGAAAGAATACTGGACAGGGAAACAGCTGTTCTCGATAGTGCTTCCCAAGGATTTCAGGACGACCTTCAAGTCAAACATCTGCCAGAACTGCGACTACTGTACAAAAGAGAACTGTCAGTACGACGCATACGTCAAGATACGCGGCGGGCAGCTGCTCTGCGGCACGATCGACGCAAAAGGCATCGGCAACAGCAAAGGAAAGATACTTGACAGGATAGCGCGCGACTATGGTTCAGACAGGGCCGCCAGGTTCATAAACGAAGTGACAAAGCTGGCATTGGGCGCGCTCATGAACCACGGGTTCAGCACCGGCATCGGGGATGAGGACATCCCGGAAGAGGCCGCGCTCCAGATAGCGAACAACAATCAAGAATGTATAAACAAAGTGTCCGAACTCGTGGAATCATACCAGAACGGGACGCTTGACCAGATGCCCGGACGTTCTCTCAGGGAAACGCTCGAGGTCAGGGTCATGAACGTCCTCGGTCAGGCACGTGACGACGCGGGCCGTGTGGCAGGAAAACATCTGGGTCTAATGAACCCTGCGGTCATAATGGCAAAAGCAGGCGCCCGCGGATCCATGCTGAACCTGTCTCAGATGGCCGGCTGCGTCGGCCAGCAGGCGGTCCGTGGAGAGAGACTGTCCAGAGGATACTGGA
>JAISPV010000023.1 GCA_031274665.1 Candidatus Methanoplasma sp.
AAAGGGGCGTGAGGAAAGATGCCAGAACCGGTGATAATATACGACACGACGCTGAGGGACGGCGCGCAGAGCGAGGGAGTATCCTTCTCCCCCGAGGATGCACTGGAAGTTCTGAAGAGATTGGATGACTTCGGCGTTGATTTCGTCGAGGGAGGATGGCCGGGGGCCAGTCCGAAGGTGGACGAGTTCTTCAAATTGACGGAAGGATTGGAACTGAAGCATGCCCAGCTCACGGCTTTCGGGAGCACGGGGAAGCCGGGCATCCCGGCTAAGGACGACCCTAACCTGAGAAGCCTTGCTGCCTGCCCGGCGGAATGGTGCTGTATATTCGGCAAGAGCTGGGACTTCCAGGTCAAAAATGCGCTGTGCATCCCTCTGGAAGACAATCTGGACCTGATCAGGAACAGCGTCAGATTCCTGAAGGATTCGGGGAAGAGGGTGATGTTCGATGCGGAGCACTTCTTTGACGGATACCTTTCGAACAGGGACTATGCGCTCAGCGCCCTGAAAGCGGCGGTCGAAGGGGGGGCAGAATGGCTTGTCCTCTGCGAGACCAACGGAGGAGGGATGATGGAGGACGTGGCCTGCGCGGTGGAAGATGTGCTGCTGACATACGACGTACCCATCGGGGTGCACTGCCATAACGACTCGGACCTCGCGGTGGCGAATTCGCTTGTCGCGGTCGAGAGAGGGGCAAGGATGGTGCAGGGCACGATAAACGGAATAGGAGAGAGGTGCGGCAACGCGAACCTGTGCTCGATAATGGCCGATCTCGCGCTCAAGATGGAGTACGAGCTCAACGTGAAGGACATGAGCCGGCTTACTGAACTCTCTGCCTTCGTGTCGGAGACCGCCAATCTCGCCCCGACTCCCGGTATGCCCTTCGTCGGGGAGAAGGCATTCGCCCACAAAGGCGGGATACATGTGTCCGCAATAGCAAAGGACCCGAGGACATACGAACACATAGAACCAAGGCTCGTAGGCAACAAGCGCAGGATCCTGATATCCGACATGGCCGGAAGAGCCAGCATATCCGAGAAACTAAAGGATTTCGGCATAGCCGTCGACTCGGACGAGAGCAGGATCATCATCGACAGGATCAAATCCCTGGAGGCTGAGGGGTACCAGTTCGAAGGGGCGGATGCCAGCTTCGAGCTTCTTGTCAGAAGGTTCAAGGAAGATATCGAATGCCCGTTCCGCGTCACCGGTTTCAGGGTGTTCATCGACAACGTCGGGGACAAACTCACTTCCGAAGCAAGCGTGAAGGTCATGGATTCAAGCGGGAAGGAGGAACACACCGCGGCGAACGGCGAAGGCCCGGTCAACGCTCTGGACAACGCGCTGAGAAAAGCGCTTTCCAAGCTGTTCCCGATAACCGATCACATAAGGCTGACCGATTACAAAGTGCGTGTGCTGGATGAGAGGTCCGCCACGGCGGCGTCGGTCAGAGTGCTCATTAGGTCGACGGACGGGAAGCGCAGCTGGACCACCGTCGGGGTATCCCAGAATGTCATCGAGGCAAGCCTGGATGCGCTGGTCGATTCGATAGAGTATGCAATCTACAAAAACAGAGAGGAGGGGGCGTAAATATGAACAGAGTCATTGTCACGCTGGTCGGAAGGGACCACACCGGCATAATAGCTACGGTGTGCAACTATTTCGCAGAGAATGAGATCAACATCCTTGACATCACACAGACCACCGTCCAGGAGTACATCAACATGATGATGATCGTGGACCTCGAGAAATGCACCAAACAGTTCTCCGAGATAGTGAGCGGGCTCGATGCCGTCGGAAAGAAGGTCGGCTGCGTCATAAAGGCTCAGCATGAGGAGATCTTCGACATGATGCACAGGATCTGAGGTATCTATATGGTAGAACTCAACGAAGTCTTCGAGACGCACACCATGATCTTCGACGAGAATCTGGACGTCAGGACCATTACGATGGGGATAAGTCTGCTGGACTGCTGCGATTCGGATCTGGACGTCCTTTGCGACAACATTTACAAAAAGATCGTCACGGCCGCAAAGGACCTCGTCAAAGTAGGCGACGAGATCGGATTGGATTTCGGCATACCGATCATCAACAAAAGGATCTCGGTCACGCCCATATCCATCGTGGGGGCTTCTGCATGCAGGACGAGCGGCGACTTCTCGAGGATAGCCGAGACCTTGGAAAAGGCGGCAAGCTTCGTTGGGGTCAATTTCATAGGAGGATATTCGGCGCTTGTCCAAAAAGGAATGACCGCGGCGGATCAGATGCTGATCAGGTCCATACCGGCGGCGCTGTCCAAGACTGAGCGGGTGTGCAGTTCCGTAAGCCTTGCTTCGACGAAGACCGGTATTGACATGGATGCCGTGAAGCTGATGGGCACGGTGATAAAAGAGACCGCAGAGGCGACCAAATATAAGGACTCGATAGGCTGCGCAAAGCTCGTGGTGTTCTGCAACCCTTCGGATGACAATCCCTTCATGGCGGGAGCATTTCACGGTGTGACGGAAACGGACAGTGTGATCAACGTGGGAGTAAGCGGACCCGGCGTCGTGAAAAGGGCGATATCCAAAGTCAAAGGAGAGAACTTCGAGGTCCTTTGCGAAACAATAAAAAAGACCGCTTTCAAGGTCACAAGGGTCGGACAGCTGGTCGCTAAGGAAGCATCAGAGCGTCTCAATGTGCCCTTCGGCATAGTCGATCTCTCTCTGGCCCCGACCCCGGCGGTCGGCGACAGTATCGCCGATATCATCCAAGAGATGGGGGTGGAGTATGTGGGCGCCCCCGGGACCACCGCCGCCCTGGCCATACTGAACGACCAAGTAAAGAAGGGGGGTGTGATGGCATCGTCATATGTCGGGGGATTGAGCGGAGCGTTCATACCCGTATCAGAAGATCGGTCCATGGCATATGCCGCCGGGATCGGCGCGCTGACGCTGGAGAAGCTTGAGGCCATGACCTGTGTCTGTTCGGTGGGGCTGGACATGATCCCCATACCGGGAGATACCAGTGCGGAGACCATATCCGGGATCATCGCCGACGAGATGGCGATAGGTATGATCAACCAGAAGACGACTGCGGTCAGGGTCATACCGGTCATCGGAAAGAAGGCGGGAGAGACCGCAGAGTTCGGCGGCCTTCTCGGCAGCTCGCCCATTATGCCGGTAAGCAGATACGGTTGCAAGGATTTCATTGACCGCGGCGGAAGGATACCCGCACCCATACACAGTTTCAAGAACTGATCGGGGCATACATATATGCACAACACGTGTCGGGGGCCGAGGAGATTAAAATGACCACAGGCAAATATATGATCATACTGGCGGCGATCGCCGGGCTCGCACTGTTCTTTGCGGGAGTATATGCATTGGAAACCTCAGACAAGGACAACGATGACGACAACGCGGACCTGGTCAAAATAACTTTGAAGATCGATAGCAGGCTCGAGGTCAAATGCGACGGCGTAAAAATCTATTCCGACAAAGCATTCTATGTCTCAGGTGACGCCAACCTTACGATAAAGATACCGAAGACCGGCGAATACGATATGAACTACAGCGATCCGTCTACCGGCAGATCCGGCAGCACGGGAGAATTTGGACGTGCCGGAAGTACGTTAGAAACGGTGATCCTCACATTCCCAGACTCCGGAGACATCACGGGCAGCATCACTTTCTCCGCACACTCTTAAACATCTTGGGCAGGCGTCCCGCCATATTTTCGCGTTGTTCGGAACCGGCGCGGGCGAAATATACCTATATCTGCAACCTCCTTGTATATATCTGAGGGTGAAAATGGCCCAAAACAAACTGATATTACTAATTGCGGTCCTTGCTGTTGCCGCTGTGGCTATTGTCGGGGTGTACGTATTGACACAGTCCGACAATGACGGCATAGAGAAAGAGAAGATCGATATTACTTTGACCATCGAGACGGGATTCAAGGTCATTTACGAGGGCAAAGCGCTCAGTTCCGGCGTCCCGTTCTCTGTGCCTAAAAATACAACGGAGGTTCCTATTCTGATATTCACTCCGACCGGCAACTTCTTGCTGCTATACCATCCTGTTTTCGAAGGATCGACCGTGCAGAGTGACGGATATGATGAGGCTCCGGGTTCGGAAAGCGCGACGTATGACGCAGCGATATCTATCCACTTTCCGGAGTACAACATCGAAGGATCGGTAACCGACTATACTCCATAACCTTTTTGGGCCTTGTGCCCGTGATCTTTTTTTTGTCCGGCCAAACATCTTCATGGCGGGCCCCGCCACTATTTTTCATGAAAACGTCTGACATCCGTGAAAAAATGTCATAAGAAAATGAGAAGAATGCGCCGAACGCGGTTTGAAAGATCAGTTAGTTACGCAAGGTGGGAGCAGAGGGATTTGAACCCCCGTCAGCGGGTTTCCACCACGGAGGGAGCTACCCTCCGCGAAATTATGAGTCATCGCTCCAGTTACTCATCAACTGTCAGCAAACTCTTCTAATCACGCTCGATAACTGGAGCCCGCCAGTCTGCCAGGTTAGCCTATACTCCCTTGATATCACTGTCAGTATCATTTCTTGCGTAACTTTGCTGCTCTCTTTCTTCTTCTCATTTTCTTCTTGCGCCATTTCCAACGCTGATTGCCGCGTTTTTTCCAGGCGCGTGAACTTCTTTTCATGATATTTCCTCTTCTCGGATGCCTCATCACCGCAGCGATGCACCCTTTGGCGGGCCCGTCGGGACTTTCGGTCCCCTCGTCAGGAACTTTCGAACCCGAGGCGTCTGGCTTAGAAGGCCAGCGCTATATCCTGGCTAAGCCACGGGCCCCGCCAACCTCCATCTACTACTATCATTTAAAGGTTTACATGGGGCCTAAGATCATTTCCCGCCTGTGATAAAGTCGTACAACGACCCATACCCAGTGAATATGAGTATCGATTCGACTATGCATATCAGAGCCAGCACCAGCAGGAGAGGCCACCAGTTGAACAGTTTTCCGAACAGCTTGACGAGGCTTTCCACGAAGTTCATTATCATAAATGCGATGGCACCGACGACGAATGCCGCTCTTATCCTCGGCCAGCCTTCTGCCAAGAAACTCAGTCCTGTGTCTGCCAGTCCTCCGAGGAGTACGTAAACGAGGACCATTATCAGCAATGCTCCGATGACGGCGAAATGGACCTCGCGGAACGGCCTTATGACCAGCGTAAAGCCTGTTATAATGATCACTATACTGGCGAAAAAGTCCCAACTTGTATACGTGGATATACACAAGAAGATCATCAGGACGCCGAATAAGACGCCGAACGCCATGAACACTTTGTATTTCTTTGAATCCTTATCCTTGAGGTAGGCGTAAACGATCAGCAATGCAATTATCCCGCCTATCAGAAGAATCAGCTCGGGAATGTGCGCCGAAATGAAATCAGTTATAGATTCCGTATCCATAGCTTGTGATGCCCGTAGAACGTTATAAAGTTCATCATAAAGCGGCATCGGACGGATCCGATAACGTATAAGGAGATCATACCGATTGGAGATCTTCCAATCTTATATATCTGGCACCCAGCAGCCTTGAGAGGTTCATCGCGTAGTTTATCCTTCCCGGGACCAGACTGGAGTCTATGACTATCCATTCCGTGTTCGGTATTTTCATAATAGCGGCCACTTTTTTGAGTTCCATGGTCGCATCCCTCCCTCTGGAGACCGGATATGTCGCTTCGCCGTCTGTTATCAGGATCACGAAGCATCTTTCTTCCGGGTTCTTCCTGACATAGTTGAGCATGTATTCTTTTATGAGCAGCATCGCGGGACCGAGAGGTGTACCGTCGCCTGTCACCGTGTTCTCGAGGACGTCACATATCCCTTCGATGGAACGCGTGAATGGGACCGATACCCTTATCTCTCCTGTCCTGAAAGTCAGCAGTGCGACCTTGTCCCTCTGGACATAGCTGTCCATGAGCATCGATTTGACCCCGTTCTTTATGTCCTGCATCATCCCGCTCTTTACCAAAGAACCGCTGACGTCCACCGCGAACAGAAACGAGCAGGAATCCCTTTTTATGCGTATCTTCTCTCTTATGTCCTGCGACTCTATGTTTATGCTCAGTCCGTTGTCCCCGCGGAACTTTTGGTATGGGGCTGCCGCACGTACGGTAGCGTCGAATGCCGGGTCTGTCGACCTTCCGTCAGGTATCTTGAACCTGCGGTACCTTCCCGTCCGTTTCTTTATGGTAATATTCTTTCTTTTCCGGTTATTGCCGACCATCTTGTGCAGGCGCACCGCTTCGATATTGTCCATATCTTCCAGTTTTTCTTTGACGGCATTCGTTATCTCCGCCACTGTACCCAGGCCCTCTTTGGCCTCGGGGGTCTCGTTCATGACCCCTTCGGAATGTTCCTCCGTAATATCTTCCGTATTGTCTTCCGGCCGGGGTGCGATCAGCCGGACCTCTTCCTCCATGGGTCTCTCTTCCTTGTCTGGAACATCGTCTTTCTGTGTCTGGGCGGTGCTTTCTTCCTTCGCCGCATCCCCTCTTCTGTGGAGAAGACACATGATCGCGGCGTCTTTGATGTCATTGTCGGAGACGGCTTTCCGGCTGTCGAGAGCGGCGAGTGCCTTTGAGACTCTTGCCACGGATATGTCCGCACGGTGTCCTTTGACGTTCAGGTCCAAACATACCCGGGATATCTTATTCAGATCGGCCGGCGAGATCTCCACGTCGTTCATGGCCCTCTTTGCATTTTCGATGCACAGCAGGACCTTTGAATCCGCCTCCGAATATTTTTCGATGAACCCGTCCGGATCGGCGTCGAATTCCAGATTTTTCATTATTATGTCGTTTTTATCGTCCTCGCCCTCGGCGGTATACGACTGGACGCAGATATCGAACCTGTCGGCTATGCTGTCGGGCAGCGTCTGCTCGGCCGGGTCCATGGTGGCAATGACCGTCGTCCTGAGATCGTATTCCGCGGATATGCCCTCCCGCTCTACGATCACCTTCTCCGACTCCACGCATTCCAATACAGAACTCAGGGTCTTCGGATCGAACAGATTTATGTTATCAAGATACAGGATGTTGCCGTCGGCTTTTTGAAGGATACCGTCCTTTATTTCGGTCTTTCCGTACTTTATTGCATCCTCTATGTCAAGTCCGCCGAACAGCTGCTCGTCGGTGATGTTCTGGGGCACATTCACTATCTTCCTGTCGGGAAGCATGTCCACAAAGGACCTTACCAGAACGCTCTTTGCTGTGCCCGTCGGACCTTTGATCAATATCCCGAGAAGTTCGTCGTTCGCGGCGGCGCACTCGAGCGCTTTCTTCACGCCATCCAACCCCTTTACCGCAGAGAAGGGAAAACAGCGTCTCAAAACTCCTGAGGACATATTCCGGTTCTCCGATCGGTCGTTCATAGGGATTGCAGGTCCTCCAATCTTATGTATCTGGCACCAAGCGCCTCCGATAGTTTCAGCGCGTGGTTTATCTTTCCCGTTCCAAGGCTCGAATCCACGACGACCCACTCCGTGTTGGGTATCCTGATGGACTCGGCCACCATCTTCAGTTCTCTGACCGGATCCCCTCTTATGACCGGGTCTGTTGTGTCGCCGTCAGTCATCAGGATCACGAAGCATCTTTCGTCCGGGTTCTTCCTGATGTAGTTGAGCAGATACTCCCTTATCTGCAACAAAGCGGCGCCCAGGGGGGTCCCGTCGCCGGCCGTCGTATTCTCCAGGACATTGCATATCCCTTCGGCATAGCGCGTGAAGGGGACCGATACCCTTATCTCCCCTGTCCTGAAAGTCAGCAGTGCGACCCTGTCCCTCCTGACATAACTGTCCATGAGCATCGCTTTGACCCCTCTGGTTATATCGTGTATCATGCCGGTATCGACCAAGGAGCCGCTGACGTCGACCGCGAAAAGAAATGAACAGGAATCCTTTTTGATGCGCACTTTTTCTCGTATATCCTGCTGTTCTATGCTTATACTCAGTCCCTTATCCTCGCGGGACCTTTGGTACGGCGCAGCCGCACGCACGGTCGCATCAAAGGCAAGGTCGGTAGACCTCCCGTTCGGTATCCTGGACCCACGGTACCTTCCGGTCTGTTTGTTCGCGACTATGTTCTTTCTTCTTCCCGTCCCGGCTATCCTGTGCAGGCGTATGGCCTCGATGTTGTCCATGTCCTCCAGTTTTTCCTTGATGGAAGATATTATCTCGGCCACTGTGCCGACGCCGCCCACGTCTGCTGTGGACTCGTCCGAGATATATTGGGGATATTCTTCCATGATATTCTCGCAGACGGTCATCTCTTCCGCGGATTCGGATACTGTTATCTCAGCCAGCCCTTCGTTTTCCGGAACATCGTCCTTATGCTCCGGAACTGTGCCTTTTTCTTTTACTATGATGTTCCTTCTGTGAAGGAGGCACAGGACCGCGGCCTCTTTTATGTCCTCGTCCGAGACGATGGTCCGCCCGTCGAGGGCGGCGAGGACCCTTGACACCTTTGCCGCCGATATGTCGGCGCGGTGTCCTTTGACGTTCAGGTCCAGGCACACCTGAGAGATCTTATCCAGATCCGGCGGCGCTATCTTCACATCGTTCAGGATGCTTTTCGCACGGTCTATGCGCAGAAGCGTCCTGCTGTCGTCGACCGAATATCTTTCGGCGAATCTGTCCGGATC
>JAISPV010000032.1 GCA_031274665.1 Candidatus Methanoplasma sp.
GAAGAACTTCTCCGACGGTGATGAAAGATACGCTTTCGACGCAACGATGAACAACGCCATGGTGTCGATGTGCACAGCCGATGCAACGTTCCTCTTCTGGTCGACCGGATCGTAGACGACGAGAGGCCCCATTATAGGCGGTCCTTTCTTATCTATCGAGATGGCGGTCCCTTCCTTCCACTCACTTGCGCCCTCAAGCACCCCGAGGAAGCTTCCGTAATGGAGGACGAGAAGCTCACACAGATATCCGGAGAATCCTCTTGTGTTGGGCTCCGCGCCATATACGCCTATACCTTTCATGAATTTCTTGAGCAATCTTACTTCATCTTTCTGTTCTTCTTTGAGCTTTTCAAGTATGTATTGGGTGTGGAACGGGGTGCGGTCGACCGCCGATCTCAGTTTATCGGTGGTCTTGAGGGAATAGCTCGGCACCAGATCGACATCCACGCCGTTGTATGTGCCTCTTGTGTAAGGGTGTTCGGCGTACATCTTCACTCCTTTTATTATCGCTTCTCCCACCGACAGCCCGATCGTCTCCAGCTCTTTGGAGGAGACGGTCTCCGGGAAAAGAAGAAAGAGATCAACGTCCGGGTCCGAGAGGTAGGTGCCTTTCGCATATGATCCGACAAAGCGCACTTCGACGTCAATGCCATGTTCATTGACATATTTCTCCACCTGTTTCTTCAGACCGTTCGCTGCTTTGTTGATTTTTTCAACCTCTTTCGGGGTCGGTTTTATACTCTCCAACACCTCGGATTCCAGGCTCATTGGCCAAACATATACATAGAGGATTTAAGCATTGTCCGAATCCGTTCCCGCCAGACCCCTGAAGGTGCCGGCCTCCCGCCGGCAGGGTACCGTTCATCCTCCCGCTGTTCTGAACATCACCGACGCTAGGATTATCTGAACAAGGATCGCGAACAGGAAGATCACCCACGAGGGGTGCCAGCCGACGGTGAGGCCGAGTACAATGAAAGCCGCGATCGTGAACAGCCACAGCCCGCCGCTCATCATCCCGAACCTTGCTGCTTTGGCAGGGTCGATGCACTCCAGATCGGGATCGGAGCCCATGGCCATTTCGAACATGATCCCGTTATGGTCTTTGGCCCAGGGCTTCTTGCGGTCGTCAGAGGTCGAGAGCAGGTAGATCGAAACGCATATCGCCATGATAAACAGCGCGAACCCTGCCGCCTGTACGATGGTGACCTCCATCCCGTTGAAGAAGAACAGGAACGCAAGTCCGGCACCCAGGACACCGATCGAACTCAGCACCCCGTACACTGCAGCCTGCCCGCGTCTCATAGCATAGTTCTCGATGGACTCCTGCGTCAGGCCGGAATAGGCGAACATCCCGCAGGCTGCCGATAACAAGGCCACTCCCACGTAATAGAAGGGATCGATGTCCACATTTCCGAACAAAGTGATCAATGCCAATCCGACACCGGACAGGAACAGCCCCGTTGCGACCGCCAGTCCCGCTGCCGTCTTCTTCGTGAGCGGTACCTTTTTTTCGATATACATCTGGCCGATGGCCTCGTTGCGTCTTTTCTTTCCCATCCGGTCAGCGATGGCCGTGATGTCGCCGAGCTCGGCGGTGGCCTTCTCGAACGCGCGGTCCTCGTCGAGTCCCGCCTCAATAAGCTCTTTGACGCGCTCTTTGAGATTCCCTACTATCTCTTCTTTGAAATCTCTGATCTCCTGTGTATCTTCGTAATCCGCGAACAAGCGATCGACATAAACTTTTTCTTTCATCTCAATCCTCCAATAGTCTGTTCAATATGGTCTGGGTCTTGACCCAGTCTGCTTTGTTCTGCCTGAAAAGCTCTCTTCCGCTCTCTGTGATGCGGTAATATCTGCGCCGGCCTCCGAGTGTCTCGTCTCCCCAGTATGATGAGATATAGCCTTCCGACTCGAGCCGTTTATAGCTCGAATACAGGGTGGCCTCTTTTAACTCATATACGCCGCCGAGCTTATCTATTATGCATTTGTGGATCTCGTAACCGTAGCTGTCGCCCTTCAGCAGTATGCTCAGAACGACCGTATCGGTATGTCCCCGGAGCAGATCGGCAGATGTTCTTGCTTCCATTGGATACTCCTATGACATTTTATGTATTTAATGTTTCATACTATTATGATTGTCATAGTAGTTAAACGAGGCTTTACTCAACGTAAGAACAGCAAAACGTCTTCATCACAGGTCCGTTCCGGATGTTAACGGGCATCACGGAGAGGAGTCGGGTATCCACTCGTCGTCGTATGTCTCGGCCGCCGAAACGGAAATGACCTTTCCGATATCCAAGATGTCCAGGTCTTTGACCGCTATCGTCTTTACCCCGGTTTTCTTTTCGGCCCCATACGCCTGTTTTTCGGGGCCTCTTTTTATCATGACTATCCCGAGGTGGATGAAGACCGCCAGTTCCGGTCTCACAACATCAATGAAAGATACCGCATCCTCTGTGCACAGATGATAGGGTATCCGCAGGCTGTCGGGCGTAGTAACGGGGAGGATCAGAACACGGCTTCCGATATATTGCTCGGCGATCTCTTTCGAATAGCTCGTGTCGCTTACGTACGAGACGATCCCTTCATCGGAAAGGAATTTGAAACCGACGTTCGTGGGGTCGCTGTGGTCCGTTCTGCAGACGATCGTCCTCAGGCCGTCTATGTCGAGGGTCATTCCCGGGCTGAGCACCGTCACCCCGCCGACTATCCCGATGTGATATTTGGAGACGCACGGCCCCAACGGACCTTCTCCGTCAATGACGGTCGGGCTGCCGTAGAAATGGCCCTTTTTCTTCCATCCTCCGTGGGTCATGCCTTCTATCACGCATTCGGCGTCGGAGTAATGGTCGGGGTGCGCATGGGAGACCATCGCCGAATCGGTCTTCGCGAGGTCGTAATGTATCCTCTTCATCTGTGTCAGGGCGCCCGGTCCGGGGTCTACGTGCAAAAATTTCCCGCCGCTGTGTTCCACCAGCATCCCTCCGGTAGAGCGGGTCTGATACATGGCGGTGTGTCTTCCGCCCCCAGTCCCAAGGAAAGTTATCCGGAACACCATGCACCCCTGACGGCGATATCCCTATATCCTTTTTTTGAACCTGCGAAACGGTTATTACAGTAGATGAAAATCCCGTTGTATGATCACCGCCGTCAGGGATGCATGGGTCGTCACGCAGGACCCTCAGAGAAAGATCGTCAGAGGCGATGTGATCATCGAAGGGGAGAAGATCGTCTCCGTCGGAAAGGAGTACAAAGGGTCCGCCGACAAAGAGATCGACGCCTCCGGCGACATCGTGATCCCGGGGCTGATAAACACCCATACCCACGTTGCCATGGCGGTGATGAAAGGTGCGGCCGACGACATATCCTTCCCGGCCTTTCTCGACAGGGTCTTCAAGATCGATTCCGAAAGGACGGACAAAGATCTGGAGATCGGTACGAAGATAGGATGCGCGGAGATGGTCCGCAGCGGCACGACAACCTTCGTGGACCTATATTATTCGGAAGACATTATCGCAAAAGCGACCGCGGAAGCAGGGATAAGAGGGGTGTTGTGCTGGTGTGTCCTCGACGAAGAGTACACGACCCAGAAAGGGAATCCTCTGAAGAACTGCAAGCACTTTTACAACAAATTCAAGAACGAAAGGAAAATAATGCCGGGGGCCGGGCTGCAGGGGGTCTATGTCTGCGGCGAGGAGATGTGCAGAGGCGCGAAGGAGTTCTCGGACGAAAAGGACATTCCGCTGACATTCCATCTTTCGGAGACCCGAAAGGAGGTCAACGACCACAGGAAAAAGACCGGAAAAAGGCCGGCCGAGTGGCTTAACGATATCGGGGTCCTAGGTAAGAACGCGATCGCTGCCCATTCCGCATGGCTGACGATGAATGAGGTCAGACTGATGGCGGACGCCGGAATGTCCGTCTCATCATGCCCCGTCTCCAACATGAAACTGGCAACCGGAGGCGTAGCACCCATACCCGAGTTTCAGAGATACGGCGTGAACGTCACCGTGGGTACCGACGGGAGTACGACGAACAACAGCCTCGATCTGATGGCTGAACTGAAAACATTGGGGCTGCTTCAGAAGTCCAGCAGATGGGATCCCACGGTCGCAAAGGCGCAGGAACTTCTGGACTTCGCCACTTTGAACGCGGCCAAAGCGATCGGGATGCAGGGGTCGCTCGGCTCGATAGAAGCGGGGAAGTATGCCGACATCGTGATCCTTAACGGCAGGTCACCGAACCTCAGACCCATGGTTCCGGAGAACATCGTTTCTAACATCATCTATTCAGCTTCTTCTGCAAACGTAAAAACGGTCATATGTCAGGGCGACATCGTTCTGGAGAACGGCAGGATGAATACCATCGATGAGGAAGATGTATTGTCCGTGTCGGAAGAAATGTGGCGTTCATTATGTCAGAGATGAAACGCTCTGTCGACAAACCGAGGATCAGGTTCGAGGATCCGGATTGGGCTAACATCGCAGAGGCCGGCTGCCTTTGCGCGGATATGCACGTTCACACGGATTGCTCGGACTCGTACAGCAACATCAGGCGGCTGCTGAAAATAGCCAGATCAAGAAATGTGGGGATGGCGATAACAGACCACAACCTGATAAGTTCGCTCGAGGCGGTCGATTTTGATAAAGAGGATGTGTTCATCGTTCCGGGGATGGAAGTGAGCACTTCGGACGGGCCCCATATTCTTACGTACTTCTATGAAATGAACGACCTCAGGGATTTCTGGCAGGAGAACATCCGGCCGAGGCTGCAGTCGTGTCCGTGGCTCGCTCTCAAAGATTGTTCGACAGAGAAGCTCCTCGATATTCTGGAAGATCACAACTGTGTGGTTTCCGGGGCGCATCCAATGGGGTATCTCGGCTCGAACAAAGGGATCGAGATCTGCAACAGGAAAGGATACATTTCAGACGAAACAGTAAGAAGGCTGGATGCGTACGAGGTGATCTGCGGGGGGATGACCCGCGAGGACAACATCGAAGCGGTAATGTCCTTCAAAAAACACGGCCTGGGGATAACGGGAGGAAGCGACGGGCACATCGCCGAAGATGTGGGGTCGGCAGTGACGATATCGAAAGCCGATGACGTGGAGAGTTTCCTTAATAACATCCTGAAGGGGGAGAACGCCGTGAGAGGTTCGGAGAAAGATTTCCCCAGAAGGGCGCTCACCGGCTTGACCTCTTTCTATAATTTCTTGGATTATACTCCGTCCGTGATAAAAGTGCAGTCGCTTCAGATGGCGATGACCATCAAACGCGGAACGAAAAGAAAGATGAACAAGGGTAATCAAGTTAGTTGACTTGTCAACAATCATTATATATTACAACCCGGTTATAGTGGCATGCCATCTGACGACCCTATTGAAATAGTAAAGTTGCGGAAAGAGTATGGGGGGTTTGTTGCAGTGGACGATCTCGATCTTTCCGTAAAGAAGAACAGTTTTACCGGTTTTTTGGGACCTAACGGTGCCGGAAAAAGCACTACTCTGAAGATATTGACCCATCTGATCAATGCGACCTCGGGAGAAGCCTACATCAACGGTATCGACGTGACCAGGGACCCGAAGGCGGCGCTGACCGGCGTGGGTACGGTGGTCGAGACGCCGGAGTTCTATCCTTATCTTACGCCAAGAGAGACCCTGAGGTACGTGGGACAGATAATAGGAATGAGTTCCGAGGCGATAGACAGCGAGACCGAAAGGATCCTGGAAAAGGTCAAGATGACGGAGTGGGAGGACAAGAGGCTGGGGACCTTCTCGAAAGGGATGAGGCAGAGGATCGCCATCGGCCAAGCTCTCATGAACAACCCCCGCATCATCATTTTGGACGAGCCGACCTCCGGTCTCGATCCAAGAGGTCAGGCCGAGATGAGAGAGATCCTGAAGAACCTCAGGAACGACTCCAAGAACCTCACTGTGATCATGAGCTCCCACGTACTCCATGAAGTAAGCGATCTTTGCGATAGGATAGCTCTGATCAACCACGGAAAGATGATCCTTCATGACGATATGAGTATCATCGGAACGACCGATGGCAAGAAGAGAATGATAGTCAAGGTCGAGGGCACACCCAACGAAGATATGATATCCAAGGTCCTTCAGTTGAACAATGTGGTCTCGGCCGAAAGGTTCGGCAATGATATTGATGTCATGATAAAAGGCGACAACAATGTCCGTGTCAAATTCTTCAATGAACTCAGCGCGTTGGGTATTGGTGTATACGGCGTGAACGAAGAGGGCACCCTTGAGACCACTTACCTGAAATTGATAAAGGAGTCGAGATGATGTATATTGAAATAGATGATCTCAGGCAATCTTATGTCGTGGCAAAGAACGAGATCCGCAAGTTCGTCCGCGGGAAAAAGTTCACTTTGTATGTTGTGTTGATCGGAGTCATATTTGCACTTATAACGTTCCTCCCCTATCTTTTCGGAGGAAATCTTGGACATACACCCGGCGATG
>JAISPV010000098.1 GCA_031274665.1 Candidatus Methanoplasma sp.
GCTGGCGTATTTTAAAAAAAGTTAAAATAATGAAAAGACTACCCCCCTTTATTCATATCAAATTAGTATGAAATATGATCTGAACAATCTCATACGGTGAAAAGAATGCCAAAGACCATTTATCTGGACAATGCCGCCACGACGAAACTGAAACCCGAGGTCCTTGATGCGATGATGCCGTATCTCACGGAGAGATACGGCAATCCATCCAGCATCCACTCCTTCGGTGCCGAGTGCAATGCCGCATGCGAGGACGCAAGAAAGAAGATAGCGGCTCTCATTAACGCGAAGGACAACGAGATCTATTTCACATCCGGAGGCAGCGAGTCCGATAATTGGGCGATCAAATCCGTGGCATACATGAAAAAAAGTAAGGGAAAGCACATCATCACATCGGCGGTCGAACACCATGCCGTCATGGAGACATGCGAGTTCCTTGCGCGGGATGGTTACGAGGTGACGTTCGTCGGTGTGGATGATAAAGGAATAATAAAAATGGACGAGCTCAGGGCCGCCATCCGTCCTGACACCATTCTGATCTCGGTGATTTACGCAAACAACGAGATCGGCACTATTCAGCCGATAAAAGAGATCGGGGAGATCGCACGCTCGAAAGGGATATTATTCCATACCGATGCCGTGCAGGCCTTCGGCCATATCCCGATAGACGTTGAGAAAGAGAACATCGATCTGATGAGTGCCAGTTCACACAAGATCCACGGTCCGAAGGGCGTCGGTATGCTTTATATGAAGAACACCGTGAAACTCACGCCCATGATACACGGCGGGCCCCATGAAAGGAAGAGAAGGGCCGGTACTCTAAATGTTCCCGGGATCGTCGGATTCGGAAAGGCGGCGGAACTTTCTCAGAGAGCGATGAAGGAAGGCATCGTCGAAATGACGGAAATGAGGAATTATCTCATTGACAGGATACTTAAGGAGATACCTCATTCGAGACTGAACGGCGACAGGGAAAGGAGGCTTCCGGGGAACGCCAACATTAGTTTCAGATACATAGAGGGGGAGTCAATGCTTATGCTGGTAGATATGAAGGGGATCGCCGCCTCTACCGGATCGGCGTGTGCGTCTGGTTCGCTCGATCCCTCACATGTGCTCCTCGCGATAGGGCTGCCTCATGAGATCGCACACGGCTCCATCAGGATGACCTTGTCGGAATTCACCACGAAAGAAGAACTGGACTATACCGTGGAGGCCTTGAAAGAGGTCGTAGCCAGGCTCAGATCCATGTCCCCGTTGTATGAGGACGCTGTTAAGAAAAAGGAGGTATGAGAATGCAGTACAGCAGTAAAGTTATGGACCACTCCACCAACCCGAGGAATGTGGGCGAGATAGAGAACGCAAGCGGCGTAGGTACGGTCGGCAACGCAAAGTGCGGTGACATAATGAGAGTGTACCTGGACATTGATGACGGCGGCATCATCAGGGATGTTAAATTCAAGACCTTCGGCTGCGGCGCGGCGGTTGCCACAAGCAGCATGGCCACCGAACTGATCAAAGGGAAGCATATCAATGACGCGCTTAAACTTACCAACAGGACCGTGATGGAAGCCTTGGACGGTCTGCCTCAGATCAAAGTGCACTGTTCGGTCCTAGCGGAAGAGGCGGTCCGCGCCGCTCTGTGGGACTATGCGGAAAAGAAGGGCATCAAGATAGACGGCCTTGATAAACCGGCCGAAGATATACACGACAGCCACCATGAAGACCTCGCCGACGACTGAGCCTGTTATCAACGATTGTATAACGGACCTTATCGGAAAGACGCCTCTGCTGAGGCTCAAGAACATCGAGAGAGAATACGGTCTTGACGCAAAGATCATCGCTAAGATCGAATCCCTGAACCCCTCGGGCAGTGTGAAGGACAGAGTGGCATTCTCGATGATAGAGGATGCGGAAAAGAAGGGTCTTATCAAAAAAGGTTCTGTCATAATAGAGCCCACCTCAGGAAACACCGGGATAGGGCTTGCCGCGATATCCGCCGCCAAAGGATACAGACTCATCCTTACAATGCCCGATACCATGTCGACGGAACGGCGCAGCCTTCTCAAGGCGTACGGCGCAGAGCTTGTTCTCACGCCGGGGAAGGATGGGATGACCGGCGCGATCGCAAAAGCAGAAGAGCTTTCCGCAGAGATTGCCGGCAGCTTCATACTGGGTCAGTTCACGAACCCGGCAAACCCCAGATGCCATGAGCTCACCACGGGGCCGGAGATATGGGAGGACACAGGTGGAGAGGTGGACATCTTTGTTGCCGGAGCCGGTACGGGAGGGACCGTGACCGGCGCCGGAAGATATCTCAGATCAAAGAACCCGCTCATCAGGGTCGTCGGTGTGGAACCGGCCGAGTCGGACGTCCTTTCCGGCGGCAGGGCCGGACCGCACAAGATCCAGGGTATTGGCGCAGGGTTCATACCGAAGATCCTCGACGTATCTGCGATGGACGAGGTCATAAGGGTCACCGGCGAAGAGGCCTTTGCTTTTGGCAGAGAATCCGCGAAGAAAGAGGGGCTGCTTGTCGGGATATCCGCGGGGGCAGCGCTTGCCGCATCCGTAAAACTTGCCGGACTGCCGGAGAACAAAGGAAAGATGATCGTGTTCATCGCTCCGGACAGCGGGGAGAGATATCTCTCATCGGAGATGTTTCAGTAATCGGGGATCTCTATTTCGATTAAGTGGCCTTTCGAACTCCAGTCCGTCATATCTGCAAGGGTGGTCCCGTCGAGCACCGTGTTCACCGCTTCGTTGAGTTTTTTCCATAGTATCATGGATACGCACCTGTCGGACCTTTTGCAGTCATTGACGTCCGCAAGGCACGAGACCGGGGCGGTGTCGCCCTCCATCAGTTTTATTATCGACCCGACCGTGTACTCCTCAGGGGGCCTTGAAAGACGGTATCCTCCTTTGGGGCCTCTTTCGCTTTTGACCATGCCCGCCTTATTGAGAGCGGAGACGATCTGCTCAAGATACTTTATCGGAATGTCCTGCCTTTCGGCTATATCCTTCAGCTTGACGTTGTCCTCGGAGCCGTTCAGAGCTATGTCCAGCATGCACCTCAGAGCATAACGTCCTTTGGCTGATATGAGCATGATTGCGTGATAGAATACAGGTGTAAAAGATTTCCTGCTAGATCGCAGTAATATGGCGGTTTCACTAAGGACAGTGGATGCATTATGTTATGACGAAGGCCGGGGCGACAAGGCGGCAAGAAATGTATCTGATCCTTTTTTTTAAAGAACCAGTATCTCAGAGAGCATCCTTTAGTAAGATGTCCATCTGT
>JAISPV010000113.1 GCA_031274665.1 Candidatus Methanoplasma sp.
AGTTCGGATGCGGCCTCGTCAACCTCCATATCTCCCATGAGGAATCCCGAGCCGGCAAGCTCTTTGTAGAAAATATCCACGAACATGCCGTTCATCAGGGGGAACATGCTCGTCCTGTGCACGCAGGTTATTTTTTTGCGTTTCATGGTCGAAGACAGCCGCGCCGTCTTCTGGAACAGTTTCCTGCAGCTTGCTGATGACAGGAACATATGTGCATTGACCCCGTCGAGGGATTCTGTCGCCATAATGTTCGAGGATGCTTCATGATTGTCGTTGATGACGAGCAGGTCTATCCCCTGCACCCCGATGTTCCTGCTGAGGGGGAAGAACTTCCTAACGACGGAATACAAATGCAGCTGCGTCTTCAATTCCCTTATCGGATCACGATAGGCCCTGTCGGAAGGTGCGTCGATGACGCCCCCCGCGATGATCGCGTCGGCTTCGGCCGCCAGGCTGACGGTCTCCGCCGGCAGATACTCGGATGTCTTTACGAATGCGGACAGACCGATATCGCCGTATCTTATATCGAACTTGTCTTCTGCGGTCTGCTGCAAAATGCTGACCGCAGAGGCAGTCACCTCAGGCCCGATGCCGTCACCCGGAAGCACCAGTATCTTTTTTGTCATATTTTCTCAGATCCTGCTGATCACTCCGGCGTATATCAGAGGAAGAGTGATGGTAGCATCTCCTTCCACGGTCATCTTCTTGGCATCGGCCTTGACCTTTCCCCAGGACACGGCCTCCCTGATGCGCGCACCGGACAACGAACCGTCGTATTCCTCGGCAGTCGTCAAATATATGCAGTAGTCGAGGCCGCCTCTGAACTGGCTCCACCATATAACGTGATGTTTGGAGATCCCTCCTCCGACGATGATCGCGCCAGTGGTCTTTGCCCGGTTGGTCATCTCGCTTAGCATCTGCTCGTCGCCGAAAAGGTCTATGCGCAGTTTTCTGTGCGTCTGGTAATACATCCAGAGCTGGCATCCGAACGACCCGTCCGTTATCCCCGGGACGACGACGGGGACCCCCATCTTATGGCATTGGTATAGGAGGCTGTCATCATTGTTCAATCTGGAGCCGACGGCATCTATGATCTCGTGGGTGGTCATCGACTGGTTCTCGGCGAATATCTCGTCGAACATGGGCAGGAGGTTCTCTTCGAGCACCACCCCGTAGCACTCGTCCGGGACCAGCACGTTGCCGAGCCTGCTGATCTCGTATTTCTCCCTGAGCATCTCGTCGTCCATCATGAAATCCCCTTTGTAATATTCGGCATAGGTCCTCGAAAGATCGTGGTCCAGCGTTCCGCAGGTAGTTATGATGAGGTCGACGAGGCCGTTCCTCACCATGTCGACGATGACGCCCCTTGTGCCGGTCGCCATAATGCAGGCCGGGAAAGAAAGGATCTTCAGGCAGTCCTTGTCCTTAACAATGGATTCGGCGATGTCGGTGGCATCGGCCAGTTTTTGGGCGGTAAATCCCCCCGCCTCCCCCATCGCTCTCAGGAGCTGGTCCACGGTCATTCCTTTTTTTGCTCTGATGTCCTTTACCGGTATGAGTTCTAGGTCTGTCATGTCAATAACCCGCTTTGTGTTCCTTCTTCAGGTCCTGCGTTGATAAATAGTTTATCGGCAGGGCCGTGTTGAAAAAATGATCTCAGACTCACGGTTTTTATCAAATAATCTGTAGAATTGTCTCAGAAGAATGAAGATCCGCGCAGGCGTCCTTTGCCCAGCACATCAGACCGGCAGCCGCACGGTGTACTTGCGGCCAGGATAAGTGATCATACTTTGACATCCCAATTGATCGCTGCCCCGGATCTTAACGCTGCAGAGAAGATCGCACCTGCCGACTTTCGCCTTTGACCACATTTTGTATATGATCCTCAATTCTCCAGACCGCATAGAGCGGAATGTTATTCAGGGCCCCGTCCCTGCCGCTCTTCATCGAGATCATAACGGCGGCCTCTGGCGAATATCTTTTTCTGTATTCAGACAAGCTTTTTGATTGACTGCGGCCCGCCTTCACTTCGATCGGTATCACTGCCATCCCGACCTGTGCGATAAAGTCCACTTCTGCATCATTATTCGACCTCCAATAATACGGAGTGTCATTCATCGCAGAGATAAGTTCGTTCAGAACATAATTCTCCGTGGCAATCCATCTGTAAGAGTCATATTCTTTATCTCGGCCAAATATAAAATCCGATGAGATGTTGGCCACTTTTCGAAGTATCCCTATGTCTGCCATGTAGATCTTGAAACTGGTGGTATTCACATTCATTGGCAGCGGTATTTGAGGTGGGTCCACCTTCTTTACCTTGTGGACCAACCCTGCGTTGATAAGCCATTGTAATTCATTTTCCAGATCTTTGGCACGCGCGCCTGTCTTTGCGTGGCCGAACATGAACTTTTGATTCTCTTTGCCCAGCTGTACCGGTATGGAGTCCCATATCAGAGTGAGGTTCAAAATGGAATCTGACGCATGTTTCGAGAAATCATCCATATAATCGGCTACGATCTTTTCGAGTTCCGCATCGACCATCTGAATATCTTTATCATTGACCCATGCTGACACAGCGGCCGGCATACCCCCGACAATGAAGTAATAATCGAGATAGGTTTTCAGATCGTTGACGACAGATTCCGACAGCCATTCTGTCGGATCGGTTCTGTCGATGAATTCTACTAGATATTCTTCCGAGTTGGCAAGTAGAAATTCCTTAAAATTCATCGGGCCCATTTTTAATCTGTCCACTTTGCCCACCGGGAAGGAATATGGCTTTGACAGCATTATTCCGAGCAAAGATCCCGCACATGCAATATGGTATTCCGAAGCATTCTCGCAAAAATATTTGAGCGAAGTCAGTGCACGATTGCAGAATTGTATCTCATCGAATATTATCAGCGTGTTTCCTGGTTCGATCTTTGTTCTGGATTTCACGGCCAGTTGTTCGATTATTCTTTTGGGATTAAGGTCGGATTGAAAGATATCGCCAATTTCAGGGGTATCTTCGAAATTAAAATAAACTGTATTTTTGAAGTTTTGTTCTCCAAACTCTTTGAGAATGTACGTTTTACCGCATTGCCTCATCCCTTCAAGCAATAGCGGCTTACGATTTTTCTGATCCTTCCATTTCAAAAGTTCATCAGAAATCTCCCTTTTCATACAGATGAATCTTTATCTTGAATATTTATATTTTACTGGCCTGCATTTTCCGCACGACTTTTTACTAAAAGTGTTGCATTTTCCGCACGACTTTCCCCTTTCCAAGTAAGGCATGACCTTCATATGTGAATTTATGTTACCGGTAAGGTCGCCTGAGCGGACAACAGTAATATTATACATACCCAATGGATTCCATCCATATGTTGATGGTCGCAAGGGACAGACCCTATTCGGAACTGAGGGACGGCCTGAAAGGAAAGAAGGTCGTCATATGGACGTGCAACACATGTGCCAGACTATGTTATGATATAGGTGGTGAAGAGTCCGCGGAAAGGCTTGCGTCCGCACTCAGGAGCGACGGGGTGGAGGTGCTCGGAGTGTTCCACACGGCAGCATCCTGTCTCGAGGGGAAGGTCCGCAAATGCGGTAACGAGGCCATCGACAACGCAGATGTGATACTCTCCATGACCTGCAACATAGGGGCATTGTGCGCAGAACGGATCTTCGGGAAAGAGGTCCTGAATCCGCTCGCCACCGTCGGCGCCGGTTTTGTGGATGTCAACAGGGACATGATGATATGCGATGAAAAGGACGGCAGGCTCACTATCAGAGGGCTTCGCGAGATAGCCTCAGAAAAAGGACTTTGGTGCGACCCTTACGCCTGACATCCCCCCAACTGCTATCTTTAACAGTTATATAGGAAGAGTGGGTACGGAGTTATATAGGGGTTAAACCAAAATGATTGACATACTGGATTTTAACAATCTGTTATTCATGATCCCCATCGCCGCGGTCATAGCGTTGCTTTTCGCTCTGTACTTCTTCAGGAATATCTGGTCGAGAGACAAAGGCACTCCGGAGATGCAGAAGATATCCGACGCGATCGAGACCGGCGCCATGGCATACCTTAGGCGCCAATACAAGACGATAGGGATTATCAGTGTGATCCTGGCGGTAGTACTTGCGCTCGCCGGCCTCATCGAAGGGTTCGAGGACTATCT
>JAISPV010000121.1 GCA_031274665.1 Candidatus Methanoplasma sp.
GAAGGAATAGCGATATCCTTCGTGACCTCGGAAGAGGAACATCTTGTCAGGGAGTTCGAATTGAGAACGGAGATGAATATCGAGAAGAGAGAGGTCCCGGAGGCGGAAGAGGGAACAAAGGATACGATCAGAAAGGTGATCGATTACGATCAGCTCTCCGACGTATACGGGATGGTCAAGTTCAAGGTGAATCTGGGCAAGGATGACGGCCTCGGTAAGGTCGGTCTCGCCGAGCATCTGATCAAAGCGGCGAGGATAAGGGACTTTGCTATAGGTAAGATCGAGATCGGTCCGGATTCGTCGGTGGTGGAAGTACACAGGGACTTCGGCAACAGGATGATGATGGACCTTCCCAAAGTAAAGTACAACGGAAAGAGGGTCACTGTGAGAATATCACAGGATTGAATTATATTTCCAACACTATCAGTGTCTTTCCGAGCTGTATCGTTTCCACAGCTTTACCGCCGAGGGTCAGTCTCGTCCCCATCTCCAAGAACTCATGTGCCAGAGTTATCTTTTCTCCGTCGACGCTGAGCTCCAGTCCGTCGGGGCCCATCCTGCTCAACGCCTCCTTTGGAGACAGGGCGGAAAGTGCTGCGACTATACCTTTGGCCTGCCCTTTGAACGCCGGGCCGAGTTTCGAGTGGATCGGTCTTATCCCTATGACCTCCTCTTTCAACTCCGCCTCCTTCAGGAAGATGAGCTCTTTGACCTTGGACGTCTCGATTATGTCAAGGGCCCCCTTCTCTAACGCAGGGGCCTCATCGCCGATTATCTCTACCTTGGACAGTTCCGCGTTGAGAGGCATCTTCTTCTCTGACTTCCATGCCCTGATGGCCGATGTGATGCTGATGATGGACTCGCCGGTCTTGAGCGCGTCCTCATCAACGAATATGGGAGAAGGCCAAACTGAGATGTGTATGCTCTTTGTCCCTTCGTATGCGGCAAAATGTTCCTGATAGATATCCTCAGTCACATGCGGCATGACGGGGGCCACCATCTTTATGCTTCCCAGGAAGACATTGTACAGGGTGTATCTGACGGCAGGGTCCTTCCTTGCTTTCACCATCTCTATGTAATTGTCGGCAAGGTCGCGCCAGATGAATCCTTCGATCTCTTTCATGGCCTTATCGAATTGGTATTCGTTGAGATATGCGGTCGCGGCCTCGACCGTCTGGGAATAGCGGCTTATTATCCACTTGTCGGATTCTCTGAGCTCTCCCGCCTCCGTCGGCCTGGAGTCGAAGAATTTTCCGACGAACTGCCCGATGTTAAATATCTTGTTTGCGAGCTTCTTCCCTCTCGTCACATCCGCCTCCCTGAATGCATGGTCTGTGCCGAGGGAGCAGGATGCCGCAAAATATCTGAGTGCGTCTGCGCCGTTATTATTCAAGATAGGGATGGGATCGATGATGTTCCCTACGGACGAGTGCATCGGCGTCCCGTCAGGCGCCATAATGAACCCGTGTACCATTATATCGTCCCACGGGCGCGACTGTTTAAGCTGCTCTGCTCTGAGGATGGAATAGAACGCCCACGTCCTTATGATGTCATGGGACTGGGGCCTCATGCTCATTGGGAAGAATTTCTTGTGAAGGTCATCATCTCTTTTCCAGAATGTGTTGTAAAGACTCGAACCCGATGAATCCATCCACGTGTCGAAGACATCCGTGCATCCGGCGAGCCTTCCGCCGCATTTTTGGCATTTCTCAACGGGGGGAGGATCAAGCGTCGGGTCAACGTAACATTGTTCTTCCTCCGCGCAGACGGCTTCCCCGCAATCCTCGCATTCCCATATGGGTACCGGGGTAGCGAAGATGCGCTGCCTGCTCAGGACCCAATCCCACTCCAGAGATTCGACCCAATCCTGAAGCCTTATCTTCATGAAGTCCGGGAACCACTTTATCTCGTCCGCTTTCCGGAGCACCTGTTCTTTCAGCTCAAGCGTCCTGAGGAACCACTGAGGCACCTGGAGATATTCCACAGGCATGCCGCATCTCCAGCAGACGGAGACCTGCTGAGGGGTATCCTTCTGTTCGACAAGCGCACCTATCTCCTTCAGGTCGGCGATGATGCATTCTCTCGCTTCTTTTACCGGCAGTCCCGCATATCTTCCAGCGAGTTCCGTCATCTTTCCGGTCTCGTCGATGCCTTTCTCCATTTCCAGATGGTATTTCATTACCCATTCGAGATCGTCCTTGTCCCCGATGGTGCATATCATGACGTTGCCGGTCCCGTACTTCGGATCGACCTTCGGATCGGCTATCACTTTCACTCTGCGCCCGTAAATGGGCGTGACGAGCTCTTTGCCGATGAGGTGCCGTTTCTCTTCATCGTCGGGGTGGACAGCCACGACCTTGCATGTGCAGATCAGTTCGGGCCTGGTGGTGGCGATCATGACGTGACCGTCTCCGCCGTCGATGCCAAATCTCACGAAGTTCAGTTTCGTCGTGTTATCTTTATGGTCCACCTCTGCGTCCGCCAGAGCGGTCATGCATCTCGGGCACCAGTTGACCGGGAAGTCCCCTTTGTAGACAAGCCCCCTTCTGAAAAGTTCAACGAAAGATACCTGGGTGATACGCCGGTAGTACGGCGCGTCGGTCTGATAATAAATGCTCGGGTCCATGCTCTCCCCGAGTATCTCGAAATGATGCGTCATCTCATCGATGAAGCCGTTCGCATATTCGCTGCAAAGCCTCCTGTATTCTTCTCTCGGAAGGTCCAGCTTCGTTATCTTGTATTTCTTCTCCACCTTGACCTCGATGGGAGTGCCGTTGACGTCGAAGCAAAGAGGGAAGAACACGTTATATCCCCGCATCCTTTTGTATCTTGCAGCGAAGTCAATGAGCGAGTATCCGGTGGCGTGCCCGAGATGAAGGGGCCCCGATGTATATCTGGGAGGATTGTCGATGCTGTACGCCGGCCTGTCGGAGTCGGGATCAAAACGGTAGATCTTCTCGTCCTTCCACATCTTCTGCCAGCGTCTCTCGACCGAAACTGAATCGTACTGCGACATTTTGAACAACAGTGAATCGGGATGATATAAAAAAAGGTTATGAGAAATATGCACTGGAGAAATAAAGGGACAAGAGCAAGATCGCCGGCCGGTCGAAAAGAAAAATGATCGGTGTAAAACAGCGGCCCCATACGGGACCGCCATTTTTCCACCATAAAAATGGGTTGAGATCACTTCTTTCTTTTGCGGAATGTGACATTGGAATCTTTCATGTTCACGACCTGGTGCCCCATTTTCTTCATGAGGTCGTTGTTCGCTTTGACAAGGTCCCAACCTACCTCTTTCGAATTGATCACCCTTCCGTGTATGAAGAGCTTGGCGGTCAGGCTGTATTTTTTCCTGCCTTCGGCCTCGTTGTATCTTGAAACATGTATGGTCATGGACTCGGGCTTGTATATCTTG
>JAISPV010000131.1 GCA_031274665.1 Candidatus Methanoplasma sp.
CTAATCTGGATATATTGGTGCTCTCATCGGACAGGATAGAGCTGATCCACGGAGAATCCGTCAAGACCTCGATCTCACCGAGGGACAAACAAGAGGTCCTGAGCAGTCTGAAGGCGGGATGCCCGGATGCGGAATACGAGGAGAATATCAATAACAAAAAGAGATGGGAAATGGTAGACGGCCGCCTCGTGCCGCCGCCTGAGTGACAGTCCTTTCCGGAACGCCGGACCCGGCCCGCCGAGAACGGCCGGGCCGCACAGGGGATGCGCCGACGCAAACCCAATAGCGGACCCCAGGTCTGAGCCAGACGGAAATGGTAGTCCCGGGCGGGTTCGAACCACCGTCGCCGGCTCCAAAGGCCGGCATGATTGACCACTACACTACGGGACTGTGTTTCTCTCTATTTGTTTCAATTATATAACAATTCTCGGTGGGGCGGGTCCGGTCGATTCTTTTCCCTTTACTCCGGCGCACTCCTCTTTTTTTACACGGAACAACAAGTCTATATCTCAATATACGATAGCTCAGACAAGGTGAATAAATGGACAAGGTCTTGAAATTACTGAAAGAGAACTGCGTGATGAATCTGGCCACATCCAGCGGCGACAAGCCCCGCTCGTCGATAATGGAATATGTGATGGCCGGGAACGACATGATCTTTGCGACAAACCCCGAAACGATAAAAGCGAAGAACCTCGCCAAGAATCCGAAGCTGAGTCTGACGGTCGGCGGAATGCCCATATATGTTGCGATAGACGGCACTGTCACGGAACCCGGACAGAAGGAGATCGAGGCATACAAGAAGGGGCTGTTCGGAAGGCACCCCGAGTTCGAAGGCCTTATCAATTCCGGCGTTGTGAAGTTCAAGTACTACAAAGTGGTGTTCGAGACCGCTTACTACACAGAAGGAATGGGCCCGGCACAAATAATAAAAGCAGGAAAGTGAACCTTTCCTCAATTTTTTATGATACTGCACCGCTTGTTTCAGTCGTACGTCGGTTTTCCGATCAGATAAGTGGGCTCGCATCCCGTTATCTCGACGCCGATGAAGGAACCGATAGGGAGGTCCGACCGGACAACGACAGGGCGGTAGTTGCGTGTTCTCGCGATCATCGTCCCTTTTTTGCCGGATTCGGTGATGAGTGCCGTTACTTTCCTGCCGATCATTTTGGCGTTGTTCTCATACTCTACTTTGTTCTTTATCTCCGTAAGTTCCGCCGACCTGTCCTTGGAGATGCGCCCGTGGACCTGTTCCATCGAAGCGGCCTCCGTACCAGGTCTAGATGAGAATCTTGTTATGTTGACAGTGTCTGCCTTCAGTTCCCCGATGAGTTCGATGCTCTTTGCGTGGTCCTCGTCCGTCTCACCCGGGAAACCGGATATCAGGTCGGTGGAGATGCTTATGTCCGGGTATCTGGAACGGAGTTTCTCCGCAAGGCCGAAGAACCCTTCCGCGGTATACCCTCTGTTCATCCTTCTCAGGACCGGGTCGCTGCCGCTCTGCACCGGAATATGAAGGAACCTGTAGACCCTGGGGTCCTCCATGACATCCAACAGATCGTCGGCGATCGGCATGAGGCTGTCCGGGTTCATCATTCCTATCCTCAGTCTGAAGTCCTCTTTGTTCTCCAGCATCCTTTTGAGCAGGGACGGAAGATCTGATCCGATATCTGCGCCGTAGCATCCCGTGTCCTGCGCAGTGACCAATATCTCTTTCACGCCGCTCCCGATGACCGAACCGAATCTCGAGATCAGGCGGTCTGGGTCATAGCTGTGCAGTCCGCCCCTTGCGAATTTTGTGATGCAGTATGTGCAGTCTCCCAGACAACCTTGGGCGATCGGAAGTATGTTGGAAAGATGTCCCTTCTCTGTAAGGGAGCGGCCGGTGCCGTATCTCTCCGCGACCTTGGATGAGAACTCTGGGTAATTATCCGGAGGGACGATCAGCGGATCGGGCAGCCTTATGAGAACGCGGTTCGCCTGGACCTTTGCCATGCAGCCGGTGACGATAACTTCCTTCCCTGCCTTTCTGAGGTCGGACATGCGGCGGACCATCTTCTTCTCGGTGGCGTCCACCACCGTGCATGTGTTGAGAATGACGATGTCGGCCGATTCAGCCGAGAGGGATCCCTCGTGCCCGAGGGCGGACATCTTCTCCGAGAGCTGATCACCCTCACCGTAATTCATTGTGCAACCGTAAGATTCCACAAAATATCTCATGTCAGCTGCCCATCATCTTTCAGTACGGTCTATGATCCCGAAGGCGGTCTTTCCGGACATGTTGGTGATCTTGACCTGCACGGTGTTCCCCTTTGCGGTACCGGGTACGACCACGATATAATCCAGATGCTTGCCGATCCCGTCTCCTTTTTTCCCGACATCGGAAATAAGGATCTCGATCGAGTCACCCACTCTCAGAACGTTCTGGGTGTCTGCTTTGGACGTCTTCCTGACGTTTATGGACCTTCTCGCGCCGCACGCCTCGCATTCCAGAATGAGGGTGCGGTCCTCTTTGATCATTTTCGTGTCCGGAAGACCACATTCGGAACAGATGACGTATGTTTCGGTGTATGTCTGTATCTTCTCGTTGATGGTCGACGGAGAGATCTTTGCCTTGAACACTACTCTGCGGCCCTCTATGTTGCCGGGGGTTCCCAGTTCCCTCAACAGGAACTGCAGGAGGTGCAGCGGGTCCCTTCTTAATTTGTCCGTTACGTCGATGAAGTTCCTGAACACGGTGGTCTTCCCTTCCTGCAATATGTCCAGTTCTGGAAGTTCGAACCTCTCGTGGTTCTCGATCGTCTCGGGAAGGACCTGCTTTGCTCTGTCAAGCAAAGCTAAATAATCGTCATCCGCCATTTTTTTCACCGTATCCGTCCTAATCATGCTTTGCTTATAAAGGTTTGTCAGAGGCACCCCATTGTGGTCGGCCGCAGCCCAGGCTGCCGGAAGAACGATACAAGCGGCCGGCCCCAACCATACCGCACAAAGGATATTTTTCAAAAACTCGCCCTTTCGAACCTCTTTCAATACTTTCTTTTACTAGCTGAAATATGTATCTGTATCAAGCAACACTGCCGGCTTTGTGAACAAAGGCGTGCGCAAACGGAGGCAGAGGCCGATCCGACAGGATGACGCATAATTCTGGTTTGATTTTCCTGTAAAAGGTGTTATATACCTAATCGAGCTAGCCAACCTCAGAACAATGCCCTGTTTAAGGCATGAGCTTTAAATAGGATAATAATAATCGCACAAAATACTTCAAAGTGAAGGTGAAACGTTGGGTAGAGGTCTATACACTGCAAGAAAGATACGAGAGGACAGGCAGAAGTTCCGCTGGCTGGATCGTGGTTACAAGAAAAGAGTACTGAAACTTAGGGAGAAATCCGACCCCCTCGAGGGGTCCGCCCAGGCGCGCGGCATAGTGCTGGAGAAGGTCGGAGTGGAGGCGAAGCAGCCCAACTCCGCGATCCGTAAGTGCGTAAAGGTCCAGTTGATAAAGAACGGACGTCAGATCACGGCTTTCGCAGTGGGAGACGGAGCCATCAACTTCATCGACGAGCACGACGAGGTGCTCGTGGAAGGTATCGGCGGAAGGATGGGCCGTTCATACGGCGACATCCCCGGGGTACGTTACAAAGTGATCAAGGTGAACAACGTGTCTCTGAACGAAATGGTCAGAGGAAGGACCGAGAAACCGGTAAGGTGATCAAATGTCTGAGATCGTTGCACAGAAAGCGCTCATATTCGGAAAATACGACACGTCCGAGGTCGTCATCAACGACGGCGGGTTGGCAAAATACATAGACCTAACACCCACAAACGTGCCACACTCGGGCGGAAAGCACGCCAACAGATGGTTCGGCAAATCCAAACTGAGCATAGTCGAGAGGCTGATAAACAACATCATGAGGACGGAAAAGTACACAGGCAAGAAGATGAAAGCCTACAAGACCGTCTCCCTCGCATTCGACATAGTCGCGCAGAAGACCAAGAAGAACCCCCTCCAGATCCTGGTAGAGGGGTTGGAGAACACGGCGCCCCGCGAAGAAGTCACAAGGCTTCAGTTCGGAGGCATATCCGTGCCGAAGGCAGTGGACATCTCCCCGCAGAGGAGGCTCGACATCGCCATACGCAACATATCGACCGGAGTGGTCAAAGCATCGTCGAAGAGCAAGAAACCCATATACGAGTGCCTTGCGGAGGAGATAATGCTGGCGGCGAAGGGCGACATGGCATCGTTCGCCGTGGCCAAGAAAGAAGAGATCGAAAGGGTCGCACAGTCGGCCAGATGATCGGGTGAGCGGAAATGGGACGTAAAGAAGATAACATCAAAAGAGCGACGGAACTGATGATAGATCCTGCTAACATAAGGAACATCGGCACCGCCGCGCACATCGACCACGGGAAGACGACATTCTCGGACAACCTCATAGCAGGGGCCGGGATGATGTCCGCCGAGCTCGCAGGGAAACAGTGCGTTCTCGACTTCGACGAGCAAGAGGCAGCAAGAGGCATAACCATCAACGCTGCCAGCGCATCGATGGTGCACCATTTCGGAGGTAAGGACTACCTCATAAACCTGATCGACACCCCCGGGCACGTTGACTTCGGAGGGGACGTCACAAGAGCGATGAGAGCGCTGGACGGAGTGTTCATACTCTGCTGCGCAGTCGAAGGCATAATGCCTCAGACGGAGACCGTCATAAGGCAGGCCATGAAAGAGAGGGTCAGACCGCTCCTGTTCATTAACAAAGTGGATAGGATGATCGTCGAACAGCAGGTCACTAAGGAGATGATGATAGAGAAATTCTCCAAGATCGTGGCCGAGTTCAACCAGAAGATAAAAGATACTTTACCGGCTCCGCTG
>JAISPV010000115.1 GCA_031274665.1 Candidatus Methanoplasma sp.
TAAAACCATATATCGACATGAAAATAGGGGTAGCAGATGTTGAAGAACACCGACCCCATGACCTTCGATGACCTCAGCGCCATATACCGGGTGGAAAAGAAATCCCGTACCATATCGGCGGTGAGAAAGGACCTTTATCCTGCAATGGCGGGTCTGATAATGGGCCTCAGGGCGGAGTATGAAAAATATCTTTCCATTGACCCCGACTCGATAATATGCGAAGGGGTGAACCAACATCGTAAAAAAGCAGTGGCCTTGTCGAGAGAGATCACCGAGCTCAGGATGGAGAAGATAGCGGCTCTCGCCCTCATCGGTGCGAGGGGCGGGCAGAATGCGCTTGAACCTCTCACTCCCGAAGAAAGGGATTATTACGACGGGGTCCTGATCGTGTCCAGAAAACATATCGACATGATGGACAAGCTGAGCGGCAAGAGGAAATTCGAAACCCCGGCCATAGATCCCGAGCCGGCCGAAAAGAAGGTCCCCGAACCGATTCAGACAAAAAAAGAGCCGGCCGCCGTACAGACTCCAGAGATCGCCCCGGTGCCGGAGCCAGCCGCCGAAGACCTTCCTGAAGAAAATATGGCCAAGCCTCCCAAAGACAGCCTTGAAGAGGATGGACTTGTGGTCATACGGATATTGGAGGACCTGCCGCCGTTCTCCGGCCCCGACCGGAATTACGAACTTTCAAAAGAGGACATCGTCAGGATGCCCAAGGCAATGGCCCTGGCACTTATAAAAAGAGATAAAGCGGTTATGCTCAACCCCGGACCTTGAGGGTCCTCGTGTCCCCCTGGAATTCGAGACAATCGATGCGTAATCTTTTCATTCCGGTTATCTCTGCCACCGTCTCCCTCGCGATGTCCGGGATGTTGTTGGTCTTGCTAAGGTGCGCCAAGAAGATCTGTCTGCTCTCGCTCATCGTCCGTTTTATCGCTCCGGCACAGTCGATGTTCGACAGATGTCCCACATCGCTTGCGATCAGCCTTTTCAGGTAAAGCGGATAGGGGCCTTCCGCCAGCATCTTCTTGTCGTAGTTGGATTCGATGACGGCCACATCCGCCTCCTTCAGAGCATGCTCGACCTGGAATGTCATCTTCCCCATGTCAGTTGCGACGAGCACCCTCCTGTCTTCCGCCTCGACAAGAAAAGCATTCGGCTCCACGGCGTTGTGGGATGTCGGAAGCGGCGTAATGTTCATGCTCCCTATGCAGAAAGAACCCATCGTCTTTATCTCTGCGTATTCGACGTCGCCTATTTCGCTGCAATCAAATGTCGCCCTGTTGCACATGACCGGGATGTTGAACTTTCTGGACACCACACCCGCACCTGCGATGTGGTCGGAATGCTCGTGTGTCACAAGCAGAGCTTTTAACGCCTTGCGGTCAACGCCCTCCTGTTCCATCAGGCCCATTATCCTTTTGCAGCTGATCCCTGCGTCGATCATGACCGCTTCGTCATCGAACTGTATTACCGTGCAGTTCCCGTCGCTTCCGCTCGCAAGGACGTGGACCTCGAACATCCGCCCTCAGACCTTCTTCTTGTAGATGTAGAAGATTATGTCGGACCTGGTCAGCATTCCGACGAGGACCCCTTGTTACAGTACAGGTAAGCGGTTGATGTTGAGCTGCATCATCTTCTTGAGAGCTTCAACGATCTTCTCGTCGGGAGATGTCGTAAGGACACTCCGGACCATTATCTCCTCGACCTCCATCTCCGAGATTATTTTGTTCGCTTCCGCAACGGCCGCATCGGTGGTGGCGCCGTCCATCGGTATGCTGAGAAGGGAGTGGTCCGTGCTTGGGTCTCTGTCGAGTTTGTTTTGGTATTTCAGGATCAGAGCAAAGATGTCGCTCTCCGTTATCATGCCGATCACATGATTCCTGTTATCCACCACCGGTGCGCCGGTAACATTGTCTACTGCTAACTTGATCGTAGCACGCTTTATTGTGTCCGTCGGCTTGATGGTCAACACCTGAGTGGTCATTAGATCCCTTACCCTGAGTTCCTTCATCGTCTCCTGATATTCTCTTGAAAAATATATGCGTTTGTATCCGTTCATTGCCGAAGGCATTGTTAAATGATACAGACAATTTTATCTACCATAATGTAATCCACAGGCCACGGGGCCTGTAGCTCAGCTAGGTAGAGCGATCGACTCTTAATCGATCGGCCAAGGGTTCGAATCCCTTCAGGCCCGCTTTTACAAAATCCATTATGTCTGGATAGTGTAAAAATTGCGGTAGGGCGTATAGGCCCATGGGGTTTTAATTGGGGCGGTCTTTTCAAAGCGGTCCTATTCTGATTCGTGTGGAAAGAGGTGCGGGCCGCGCCCGCACTGAAGACACCTCACACACCACGTCCGTACATATCGGTGTTCTCCTGAGCGCTGACAAGATAGCACATCGAGATCAGGCTTCTCACGTGTCTGAATCCCCTTGCCCTTGATTTGATCACCGAGATCATGCTGTTCGTACCTTCCATCACCGCATTGGTTATGCGCGACGTGAACCATTGAAGGATGTGGGCGATATGCTTTTCCACCGTGCCGGCAAGCTTGACAAAATGATACATGTTCGCCATCCTCGCCCACCGCATCCATCCTTTCAGATGCTCCTCCGCCAGATACGCATCGCCCATCATATACACCGAACAGAGGGACTCCTTCAGCCTGTATGCTATGCCGAGAACTTCGTTATCTTGGCATATCTTATCCTTGAGGGCCAGGTCCTCCTCGGTCATCCTGGCAGGGTTCCTCAGGAGCAGATACTTCGCCCTCATCCTGTTCACCGTCAGCTTAAGCTCTCCGCACTTTGTGTCGTTGAGGGCCTCGTTCGCCAGTTTGACAAGATGAAAACAGTCCGCAGTTATCCTGGAGTTTGGGAAATACTTCCTTATAGCATGAACGAACGTCTTGCCGAAGTCGCAGGAGAAGTCGGTTATGTTCTCCGATCCTCCTCTGTGTTCCCTGAGGAATGTCCTGAACTCTTTCACAACAGCGGCATCCTTGCCTTCAGCGACGAATATTATCTTCCCTGTGTCAATGTCGACGAACACAGTGATGAACTCGTCGCGGCCCGAAAAGCACTTCTCATCCACAGCCACCCTCCTCACCCCGGACAGATCAAGACCTTCCACCAGTTTCTTGGAATAAACCCTGACCAGCGTCCAGATCCGGCCGGGATATTCATGCAGAAGGTCCCCGACGGTCTTCACCGGCATCTGCCTCACCATCGACAGTACCATCGATTCCATCAGCAGCGTGAATCCCGAGCCCGGCCTGGCCCAAGGGGCGTTCGTCTGTCTCACCCCATGTTCAGTACAGTCGGACCGGGGGACGTCAGCGTGGATGAATGTCCTCATCCCCCTCATGTCCACATCCCTCCATGTCCGGTCTTTCATTCTGTCATGGACCTTGCACAGCATCCCACATTCCGGGCACTTCACGAGAGATCTCCTCGGAACATCCAGATAGATGTGCACTTCCTCTTCCCCTTCCACATCGCGGTAGGCAATGTCGGAGATCTTCCACGGCTCCTCTAACTTGAGTGCCCACTCCCAAAACTCTCTAAGGTCATTCACGAACAGGTATCAGAGTCCATCTACATGAAATCCACACGAATCAGAATAGGACCTTAAGTACAAATAAAATAAATACCACCATGCAGATATAGTATTGCGGGTTGCCCTTAGGCAACTCAGTGAAGGGATGTGGTCCCTCGATCACTCACCTTCACATTATTTTGGAAAAACCTTAATGCCGTATTTATCAAATCCATTTCCGCTGAGGAATTTATTTCTGATCTGATTAAGCCATATTCGGTATGTCTCTTGCTCTTTTTGGTCTGGAATCTTAGATCTGTAATTCCTTCTTACACAGTATGCTATACAATCAACCATCTGAGACAAATGTCTGTAACTCGAATCAATAAACAGCGGGTCTTCAATGAGATAGTTGTTTTTCTGATATTTCGAGCCTGTCATAAACAAGGCCCTTGTCTTAAGCCTAATCTTGTTGTCGTATTTTGGGTTGACTGAATCGATCAACAATATGCCACATTCTTCATCCTTTCCTTGCATCTTGTTGATCCCGTTGGTAGTGTCAAAAAAGTAACATAGTCTCTCAAAAAGCAGCTCCATTGCATAAGCGTGTATGTCTAGTGTCTCGCTGTATAGTCTGTCCTTCCTGATGACTACTGCAGTAATCGCACAATCTATCTCTGAAATTATCTGAATTACATCAGAGAATATTGCAAGTCTGCGTTCAAGAGGCATATCCTTAAACGCTTTCTTGTGATTGAAGATGTCTGTAGCATGAAGCTCTATTGTTCTGGGATCTCTGCCAGGAAAATACTTCTGCTTCAGACCTATGATCCG
>JAISPV010000046.1 GCA_031274665.1 Candidatus Methanoplasma sp.
AACGGAGTTCGTTCAATATCTCAACAGGTCGAAGAAGGCCATACACGATCCGCCCATCACGCTTTCCGGAGAAAGGAACGGAGTGATGATGGACATCGCCCTGCAATATACCGACGGATACAACGAAGCGATCGACTCCTTTGTGAACACAATATACACGCCCGAAGGCGGAGCTCACATGACGGGCTTCAGAACATCTCTGACAAAGACGATCAACGATTACGGCAAAACGAACGGTCTGCTGAAGGATACTACCCTGGAAGGAAGCGATGTCAGAGAGGGGCTCACCGCGATAATCAGCATAAAGATGCCGGACCCCCAGTTCGAAGGCCAGACAAAGTCGAAACTGGGCAGCAGCATCGCTCAGAAGGCCGTCTCCACATTCATGAACGAAAAGCTTGCGGAGTACTTCCTGGAGAATCCCACTGTCGCGACCACAGTGGTAAGGAAGGGAACATCCGCTTTGGAGAGCAGGGAAGCCGCGAGGAAGGCCAGGGATGCGACTAGGAGAAAGAGCGCGCTTGAGTCGAGCAGTCTCCCGGGGAAACTTGCCGACTGCTCCGAAAAGGACCCTGCGAAATGCGAACTGTACATTGTGGAAGGAGAGTCTGCGGGCGGAAGTGCAAAACAGGGAAGGGACCGTGCTTTCCAGGCGATCCTGCCTCTGCGCGGGAAGATCCTGAACGTGGAGAAGGCGAGGCCGGATAAGATCCTCGACAACGAGGAGATAAAAAACCTCATGATCGCGATAGGCGGCGGGATAGGGAATGAGTTCGACGTCAGCAAGATAAGGTACCACAGCGTCGTCATAATGACCGATGCGGACATCGACGGGGCTCACATAGGCACACTGCTCCTCACGCTGTTCTACAGGCAGATGAGGCCGCTGATAGAGGAAGGCCATGTGTTCTTGGCGATGCCTCCCCTTTACAGAGTGTCCAAGGGAAAGAAGGAGGTCTATGCCTATAACAACGAGGAGATGGCAAAGGCCGTGGAAGAGCTGGGCTCGGGCGCCAACACGAACAGGTACAAAGGATTGGGCGAGATGAACCCGCAGCAGCTGTGGGACACCACCATGAATCCGGAGACGCGGCTTATGAAAAGGGTCGAGATCGAGGATGCGATGCTCGCTGACCAACTGTTCTCTATCCTCATGGGGGACGACGTCGAGCCCAGAAGGGAGTTCATCATCGAACACGCCCACGAAGTGATCAACCTGGATGTGTGATATCATGGAAGGGCGAAAGAAGATCATACCTCAGAGCATTGAGAAAGAAATGAAACGGTCGTACATCGATTATTCGATGAGCGTGATAGTCGGGCGCGCGCTTCCGGACATAAGGGACGGGCTGAAGCCCGTCCATCGGAAAATATTGTATGCGATGTCGGAACTGGGACTCCCATACAACAGGCCCCACAAGAAGTCGGCTAGAGTGGTGGGAGAGGTGCTGGGTAAATACCATCCGCACGGAGACTCAGCCGCATACGAATCGATGGTGAGGATGGCACAGCCTGGCTCGCTCAGATATCCGCTGGTTGACGGACACGGGAACTTCGGGTCTGTCGACGGGGACTCACCGGCGGCCATGCGTTACACAGAGGCCCGTCTGTCGAAGATAGCGGGAGACCTGCTCGCCGATATCGACAAGAACACCGTGGACTACGTCGACAACTTCGACGGGTCCCTCAAAGAGCCGAGCGTCCTGCCCGCAAAGTTCCCCAACCTTCTCGTGAACGGTTCGGACGGGATAGCGGTCGGAATGGCGACCAAGATGCCCCCCCACAATCTCACAGAGGTGTGCGACGCCATAATTCACGTGATCGACAACCCGGGTGCCGAGATCTTCGATCTGATGCAGTTCGTCAAAGGACCGGACTTCCCGACGGGAGGAACGATCTACGGCCTGTCCGGGATAGTGTCAGCATACATGACCGGAAGGGGAAAGATCAAGATAAGGGCGAACACCCACTTCGAGGAGATAGGCAACGGCAAGAGCAGCATCATCATCGACGAGCTACCGTATCAGGTGAATAAAGCGGCGCTCATAGAGATGATAGCCGAACATGTGAAGGACAAGGTCCTCGAGGACATAACCGACCTCAGGGATGAATCGGACAGGGACGGGATGAGGGTGGTCATCGAACTCCATAAGGATGCGATAGAGAATGTGGTCCTTGAGAATCTGTACAAGAGGACACAGATGGAGATGACCTACGGGATAATCAATCTCGCATTGGTCAACAACAAGCCGACCCTGCTTACGCTGAGGGAGATGATCGACCGGTACGTCGGTTACAGGATGGAAGTAGTGGTCCGCAGGACCAAATTCGATCTCGAGCAGGCGGAGAAACGCTACCACATACTGGAGGGATTCATGAAGGCCCTGAGCATGCTCGACGAGACGATCGCGCTGATCCGGGCGTCGAAGGATGCGGCCGAGGCAAACGAAGGTCTGAGGGGCCTTTTATCAATAGACGAGGAGCAGGCGAAGGCCATATTGGACCTGAGGCTGCAGAAGCTCACCGGCTTGGAAATAGAGTCCATTAAAGAAGAGCACATCCAGCTGATGGAATTGATGAAGGACCTCCGCGATATCCTGGATAATCCGAGCAGGGTCTTGGCGATAATCAAGGACGAGCTCAAAGAGATGAAGGCATCGTACGGGGACGCGCGCAGAACGATCATCAACGAAAGCGCATTGGACGTCGACGAGGAGGACCTCATCCCGATGGAGGACGTCGTGATAACCATTTCTGCTGACAACTACATCAAAAGGATACCGCTCAACACATACAGGCAGCAGGCGAGAGGCGGGGTCGGCCTTATCGGCATGCAGACGAAGGAGGAAGACTACGTGTCAAGCATGTTCATCACATCATCCCATGATTATCTGATGTTCATAACGAACCACGGCAGGCTGCACTGGCTCAAAGGCTACAAAGTGCCGGAGGGGAGCAGACAGTCCAAAGGGAAGCCGATAGTCAACATGCTTCCCGATCTTGAACAGGGGGAGATGGTCGTGAACACAATATGCGTCACAGACTTCCCGGACGATAAGTATCTCGCTTTCTGCACAAAGAACGGTCTGCTGAAGAAGACAAGCCTCAGCGCCTACCGCAATGTCAGGTCGAAAGGGATAAAGGCGATCAAGCTGGAGGACGGCGACGAGCTGATCGAGACCTCAATTACACAAGTGGACGAACAGATAATCCTGGCAACAAAGAGCGGTCAGGCCGTAAGGTTCCGGGAGTCGGACGTCCGTCCGACGGGCAGAGACACGATGGGGGTCAAAGGAATGACGCTCAGCGGAGAAGATACGGTCGTTTCGATGGCGGTCGTGCGCCCGGAGGATAAACTGCTCACAGTGACGGAGAACGGATACGGCAAGATATCCGATGTCATCGATTACCGCCAGACACACCGCGGTGCCAAAGGGGTCATCACGATAAAGACCGACGAAAGGAACGGAAAGGTGGTCTGCGTGAGAAAGGTATCCAGCGGCGACCAGCTGATGGTGACCAGCGAGCACGGCAAAATGATACGCATGAACGTCGACGAGATAAGAGAGACCGGCCGCAACGCGAAAGGCGTCCGCATAATGGACATGAGGAACGGGGACAAGATAACCGCCGTCCAACCCATAATCCCTGACGGAGAAGAGGAAGAATGAGGCCGCCGTCGGAAAAGATATGGATCATCCTCATGGCCGTAACCGCCACGGCCGCGGGGGTATCTGCCGCGGCCGCTGCGGTCTCGGCCGTCGACGGAGATATGATCCAGTTGCTCTTTTCCGTGATCTCCACCGTTCTTTTCGTGCTGTGCCTGATATCCGCCAATATGATAAGGGTCAAGATATCCCGTATGGACCGGGCCGAGGAAGAGGTCAGCTGTCTGAGGCTGAAGAAACCCGGCATCGAAAAGAGATACGAAGAAGAGATAGTACCCAAAACACCATACGGCGGCAGCCAGAGCATCAATGACAGAGATTGCGACGAGGAGATAGTGCCGAAAGGAAAGATGCCGAAGGAATGACGCAATCAGGAAACCTTATAATAGAAAACCTGCAATAGGGGGAACTACGCCGTGGTAACTCAGTTGGGAGAGTGCATGACTGAAGATCATGAAGTCGCTGGTTCGAGCCCGGCTCACGGCACCATACATTATTCTGATATAACGCATATTATCGTCATCATGCCGCGGAGGGCATCATTTGGAACCTGATAAGATATTCATCGACATAAGGACAAGCGAACTCACGCTTGCTCAGGCCTTACAGGAGATAAAAAGGATACAGGCGGAAAATCCGGATTATGAGATATTCCTTGACGGCGATACGCACTCCATCGCCGGAAGGAGGAAGTTTAGGAGGGTGTGACATGGCAGGAAGGATAACCATTGCGTTATACAACTCATACGACCCGAACAAATTCAGGGAGCCGCACAGAAGGGTGATCGCGAGAACAGGAGGTTTAGCGATGGCCTTCGATATGAACCTGGCTCTGATCGGATTCCCGATCCCGGAAGAAGTGAGGACCCCGGCGGAGATCGCGGAATGGGTCGCCGGTACGACAAGCATCGGAGGCCACGGAGAGTATTTCATGCAGCTTGCCGAGAAAGGAAGGTTCAACAAGTTCCCTTATCCGTCAAAAGGGTTCCCGCCGCAGCTCGGCGAACCGATACTGACGACCAGCAAACCCGACGAAAAGAAAAAAACGAGCGTCGGCGAAGTAGCGGATATGATCAGGAACGGAAAGAGCGTCATGCTCATATTCGGCATCGGGCCGCACGGTGTTCCAAAGGAGATCGCCGCGATACCGGAATATCATATGGATGTTACGGGAGGGAGATTCTCCCTCGAGACATGCACCGCCCTGGGCGCCGTCTGCGGGGCGATAAGCTCCAAGCTGGATCAGTAATGGTCGTAGAGGATCTTGCCGGGTTCGAAATAGACCCCGTCACCCTTCTCCGCCCTTCCGATGATGTTTGCGTTATCGTATTCGTTCTCGATGAAGACGGCATCCTCTTCCGGCAGTATCATCATGAAGCCCGTGCTCATGTTGAATGTCTGGTACATCTCTTTCTCCTCAACCTCTCCCAACTCCTGGATGATGCTGAAGATTGGCGCGGGAGGAATAGGCGAGTCGATCACATAACGCAATCCTTTTTTCATACGGAGTATGTTCCTCAGGCCGCCGCCCGTTATGTCCACGAGGCCGTGCACCTCATATTCCTTAGTTATGCCGAGGACCTGTTTCACATAGATCTCGGTGG
>JAISPV010000072.1 GCA_031274665.1 Candidatus Methanoplasma sp.
TGAATCCTTCTTCGTAAGGTATCCCCGAAGCGATGGAGAAACCTATGGCGTGCGCACGTCCGGAATCGGGTATCGGCATTATCATGTCCACATCGGCGGGGCATTCCCTTGCGAGTATCTCTCCGATCCTCTTCCTTACGTCATAGACCTCTCTTTTGTCTATTACGGAATCGGGTCTTGCGAAGTACACCCATTCGAACATGCAGAACGCTTTGTGCCTGTTCACGATGCTCTGATGAGGTATGAAATGATCGTGCGCCAATTCTATTATCTCTCCGGGAGCGACATCTCTTATGAACGTGCCGTTCAGTGCGTCTATCGCCGCGCTCTCGGAGACAATGATGTGTCCGTCCTCGATCTCGCCTGTGCATAACGGCCTGAGTCCGTATGGGTCCCTGACCCCGAACAACCTGTCATTTATCAAAATGACAAGCGCATAAGCGCCCTCCAGTTCGCCCATCATGCTTTTCATCGCTTTTATGGGGTCATTGTGCTGGGCCATATATTTGCCGAGGACCTTAGTGACAAGTTCGCTGTCCGATTCCGTAAGGAAGGAGGCTCCTGCCGCAAGGTACTTCTCTTTGAGCTCTGCGTGATTCGTGATGTCCCCGTTGTGCGCGACCGCGACCGAGCCGAAGCTTGTTACGACCGTCAGGGGCTGGGCGTTCAACACGCTCTTTGAGCCGGCGGTGGAGTATCTTACATGCCCCACCCCAACACTGCCGTCAAGGCTCACGATCTTTTCGTTAGTGAGCGCGACCTGAACGAGGCCGTTGTCTTTGACCGTGTGCAGCTCGCCATTCTTAAAAACGGATATCCCCGCGCTCTCTTGACCGCGGTGCTGGATTATCATTAAGGTCTTTTGCAGAGCCGGTACAACATTAAAGGTGGCGGCGATCCCGACCACTCCGCAGCTGTGTTTAGGGCCCGACATGTTATCCTTAATCGCGCGCTTTAGCCCATGTGTAGGTTCTTATCTTTGCGGTCTTTCCGTAGCCGCATGAGGCACAAACCCCTTTTCTCGCATGATATGCGTGCTTTCCGCATCTGCGGCAGGGTATGTGGGTCTTGAATTTGTTGTGCCTTCCCTGTGCCGGTGTTCCTGTTCCCATGATCTGTCTCTCCTTATGGTGAAATATAAATTACGTTGTCCCCGCGGACAATGACCAAACTGATCTTCCTGACCGATTCCCCGTTGTAGAACTCCTCGGCGTTCTTAAGGACCACATTCATGTGAGGGTCGTATCCATCGAGTACGCCTCTGTACTCCCTCTTTCCTTTCAACTCGACGATCACGTTCTTGTTCGCCGACTGACCGAGAACAGATAATGGCTTGATCATTTATCTCACTGAATGCTCCATAAAAGGAAACAGTATTTGAAGGTATCGTGCGGAATTAGTCTGTTGCATAATTAATCCTCGGCGACCAGCACGTTGTTCCGTGTGATGCTGATGACGTCCGCTCTGATCCTTTTGTGTGTGTTGTAGGCGAGGATCTTCATCAGCACTTCCCTTTCTGCCCCTTCCGGCGTTGTCGCAGAAACGGTTTCGGCGGTCAGCCGTTTCAGGTCAGAGAACACACATTCCACTTTCCAGCGCCGCCCGTAACCGTTGAACTTCTTCCATTTCTTCTCGCCAAGCTGTACCCACAACTGTGCTGATTCTCCTCTCGCCATGCAACCGTTGCTGCGCCCGACAGTGTCGGACCTGAACTTGACAACGAACCTTATTTTCTCTTTGTCCAGGAATATCCAGTTGTCGATGGCTTCGTAGGCGTTGTCTGCATACACAGTTCTTATTGAGTATTGTTCTTCCAGGAGCATTTTCATAAGGGGGATGAACGCCCTGTTGTCGCCGACACTGTCGTCCGTCAGGATATATGCCAGTATCTCCCCGGAATCGATGTCCACCGCCGTATGCACCTTCAGCCATCCTCTTCTGTCAGGTCCGGTCCCCCATTTGTTCTCCCTCCAAAGGGTCGTCTTGGAAAGGTTCAGGCCGGTGGAATCGACAGCGATATTATGTTTCCTGAACCCCGTATTGGGTCTGACATAGGATGAGATCATCCAGTCTGCTTTTTCTTCGTAAACGGCTGACCGCACGATCGACCCCGCCCTTCTGAGAATGGTGGAATAATGCGGCCCATCCAACCCGTGGGAAGCAAGGATGCCGCATGCGGTACCGGCCGCCTTTCTCAAGGTCATTTCTTTGTTGTACCCCATGATGGCTATGATCCAAAGCATCATGGATGTGCAGTAAATGTAAGGTCTTCCGCATTTCCCCTCATTCATGGATCCGAGTTCATCCTCGATGACGTTCATCCAGGAAGAGATGTTGAATAATTTGGAACATGTGCGGACCGATGCTTCGTTGTCGGCCTTATTCTCCCGATATGTGGGGGTTCTGCGTTTTTTCTTAGCTTTATTCTGTGCTGTTGCCTTTTTAACCTTTGAAGTACTATTGTATTCCGTCATCCGAATCAACAATCCCGGGTGACAGCTCCTCCGTCGGTCGTCAAACTTGGACGGAGGAGCGATCATTACCCATTTTAAGTATCTGGCTACTGCTCCTTCACCATACTGGGTATATAAAGGCACTCAAAGTTAATATATTTAATCATTGCGAAAAATGTAAATATTATAAAAATGAACCGACAACATTATTTGACGATCATAAAACCAATAAAACCGGTCATCGGTGGAGGTCTCAGAACATCATTCGGCCTCGCGCATCCCGTTCAGGAGTTATGCAACAGTGTACCCCCGACGAAAAGATATTAAATAATCCTCCTTCAATAGGTCTAGCGTTAGGCTTGACCGGGGAGCTTGGCGTGCCCTTCACCCGCAACCGTCAATAGCGGGGGTGACAGCAGAGGGCGGCAGAGCTGAAGGTCCAAGCCCGCAAAGTGACTATGAGATCTTGTCCTGCAGAGTCGGAGTTTGCGTGTTGAACAACCGGAGGGTTGTATCGCTCACATCGATCGGGGGAACCGGGTCAGGTCCTGACGGGAGCAGCCTTACCTCGTACTACTGACGTTTGCGGGGAGGCAGGATTGAGAAGCGATGCGGTCCACCTGGATCGGATGTGATGTCCACCTCTGTGGCCTAACACTTTTTAAACCATATCACAACACGGAGAAAGTTCGCCGTGCCGGGCAGACCTCGGCGTCATGCTTCTCTTTTCTGCATAAGACTTTTTCTGGGCGAGCATCCGGTAATGATATCCTTTTCAAAATCAAAAACGACATCGGATTCTCCATCCATGATGAGCTTAAGCTTCAGCGAGCCGTCGATCTTTCCGACAACGGCACCGGAGCACCCGACGGTCTCGAACAGTCTGATGATCTCCGATGAGTTCTCGGGCGGGCATGCGAAGACGAACCCGCATCCCTGGTAGGAAAGAAGCCATTGTATCAGATCGACATTATCTGGGATAGGTATCTTTTCGATATCGACAGTACCGCCTTTCATCGAACTTTCGAGCATCATGCCCAATGTACCGATGCAGCCGGGGTTGCTCATGTCCTTGGCGGAATGGGTGAGGTGTTTTGACGCAATGACCGTCATCATTCCCATCTGTGCCTGGACGAGCGCATCGTCCTTCTTCGTAGTGGTATCCCACGCATATCTCAGGCCGCTCGGATAAGAGCCGTCGAGGTCCATGACAAAGACGATGTCGTCACCGTTCTTTGCTTTGCAGCTCAGTATGATGTCGCTCTTCGGAACAGTGCCTATGATAGAAATGTCGATCGCGTTGTATCTGCAGTCGGGGTGGGTGTGCCCTCCCACGATGGGAACGTTGAACTTCCTGACCCCTTGAGACATCCCTCTCAATATATGACCGCAGACCTTGCTTTTAGACAGAGAAAGAACATCCACCATCGCCAGCGGCCTGCCGCCCATGGCGGCGATATCGTTGACGTTAACGAGGACGGCAAAGTATCCCGCATAGAACGGATCGGAATCGACGAGGGATTCCATTATTCCGTCGGCTGCGAACAGAATGTAGCTGTCACCGTATTCGACCGCAGCGGCGTCCTCTCCTTCGGA
>JAISPV010000123.1 GCA_031274665.1 Candidatus Methanoplasma sp.
TAAATTTTTTTGAAATTTTTTACAGGCCGGCGTTTTTTGGAGTACCTCCGCCGATAAGACAACCTTTTTTATTCGTGCAACGTTGCAGGTGAACGATAATAATGATGACAGACGACGGCCGTTTCATCAGGCAGAAGGTAATGGAACACAATAAATGGTTCGAGGAATGCATCCCGATGATCGCATCCGAGAACCTTATGAGCCCGCTTGCAAAGGAAATATTGATATCGGATTTCGCAGACAGATATGCCGAAGGACTCCCGGGAAAGAGATACTATCAGGGGAACATCTATGTCGATCAGGTGGAGACAAAAGCGACGGAGATCGCCAAAAAGCTTTTCGAAGCCGAATTTGCCGATGTCAGGCCTGTTTCGGGGACGGTCGCGAACATGGCCGTTCTTTTTGCGTTCGCCAACCCCGGAGACACGATAACGACCTGCGCTCTCGCACAGGGCGCGCACATCTCCACATGCGAGTTCGGCGCGTTCGGACAGAGAGGGATACGCTCCGTGAACTACCCGTTCAACGTTGAGGACATGAATCTCGATGTGGACGGAACGATCAAACTGTTAAAGAAGGAACGGCCGAAGATCGCACAATTCGGACTCTCCGTTTTCCTCTTCCCGCCTCCGATAAAAGAACTGAATGACACTTTCAACGAGATAGACTGCCTTGTTTGGGAGGATTGCGCACACGTTCTCGGCCTGATCGCAGGAGGGAAATTCCACAAACCTTTCGAGGACGGCGTCAACATCGTATCGTCTTCCACACACAAAACATTCCCCGGACCCAACCACGGAATGATACTCGGAGCGAACCTCACCGACGAAGAGGAGAAGAAGATCCAGAAGGCAGTATTTCCCGGCGTGACGTCAAGCCACCATCTTCATGCGATGGCCGCGTTGGCTATCACGCTCGCGGAGATGGAGGTCTTTGCGAAGGACTATGCGGCGCAGACATGCAAGAACGCAAGGGCCTTGGGAGAAGCGCTCTTCGAGCTCGGCGTTCCCGTACTGTGCCCGGACCTCGGATTCACAAGGTCCCACGCTATTGCACTCGACGTCACTGCGTTCGGAGGGGGAAGGGACTGCGCCCAGCTCCTTGAGGATGCCAACATCATCTGCAACAAGAACATGCTTCCCAGCGACACGAGCGCCGTCAAGCCGTCGGGCCTCAGGTTCGGCACGCAGGAATTGACAAGAGTAGGTATGAAAGAGAGCGAGATGAAGGTCGTTGCAGAGCTCGTTGCACGTGTGGTAAAGAACAAAGAGGACCCGAAGAAGGTAAAAGAGGACGTTAAAGCGCTCAAGAAAGACTTTACCGCGATAAGGTACTGTTTCAACGAAGGGGAGCCGGCATACAAGTATCACAAACTCGTTGACTGAAAAAAGATGCCTGGGTAATACGGCGCTCAGCGCCGTCTTCTTTTGTTTCCGCACAAAAAAGGGACATTACCGGCCTTTTCCGTTGCATACGCCGATATAGACCGGGTTGTGAGCCGTCATCAGATGATATCCGCCCGCTTTTTTCGACCTTGAGATATTGACTGATATCGTCTCTTCCTCCTCGACATCCTGCTCGCTGAAGCATCCGATCATTTCGGATACGGTCTCAAGCGTTATTGCGTTGATCACAAACCTTACCTCCGGGTTCTTTTTCAGACACACCTTCATTATCTCCCTCAGATTGCCCGATGATCCGCCTATGAACACATGGCTTGGGGCGGGAAGGTCCATGAGCGCTTCCGGCGCATGTCCTTCGACCACTTCCAGGTTCGGGACCTTGAATTTCTTTTTGTTAAGTCTGATGAGGTCTGCGGCATCTTTCTCTTTCTCGATCGCATACACTTTGCCGTTGGGCATCACCGATGCGGATCCCACGGCCACGGACCCCGTTCCCGCGCCTACGTCGAAGAGTACCGAATCCTCCTCCAGCTTAAGTTTTATGACGGAAAGGGATCGTATCTCTTCTTTTGTCATCGGTGCATCGCCTCTTATGAAAAGGTCATCGCGCATCCCGCCCGGGCTGATCCTGCAGGGTGACGGATTCTCGATCATTGCGATGCAGAGGGTCCCGAACTCCCGACGCATAAGATCGGACGGCTTTCCTTTAGTGATCTTTTCATCCGTCTGACCGAGGTCTTGGCCCACAGTGACGCTGACGTGGTCCATCTCATATTCGGCGAGTTCTCTGCACACCGCCCTGATGCCTTCGGCCCCGTCGAGCAGAACGATGACCTTGCCGTTCCTGTATACTGCGCCGACGACGTTCGCTTCCCTGCCGTGTGCGCTCATCAGGAATGCGTCATCCCAAGACGAACCTATCCGCGAGCACAGGTATGCAACGGAGGATATGCCGCATTTGATATCCGTATCGAACACCGACCTGTCTATCTTTTCTTCGATCTTCTTCGCTGCGCTTTGGAACCCTGCATCGCCCGACACCAATATCGCGATCCGCCTGTATTCCGGATGCTCGTTGATGAAAGAGATTATCGGCTCCGCCCTGTACTCGATGAATGGGTCCTGTCCTTTCGATACGGACCTTACCATCCTTTCTGCGCCGATGAGAAGATCTGCTTCGTCGATCGCCTTTGCGGCTCCGACGGTGAGCGTATCGTCGTTGCCCATTCCTATACCGATGACGGAGATCCTTCGTCTGGGTAATGTCTTCTCAACGCGGACGGAACCTATCCCGAACCTCTCGCCGAGCAGCTCCGTCAGTTCATCGAGTCCGTATCCTTCCGCCTCTTCCGGCCTGGACACCAATACGATCTTTGCTCCGGCTCTCTCGGCCGCTCTTACTTTTTCCTCAAAGCCGCCCGGCTCTCCCGATTCTTTGGTCACTAAGTATTTCGCATTCGTCTGTTTCAGCATACCGTAATTCAGCTCTTCGCAGAACGGTCCCTGCATGCAGAAAAGGTTCCTTCCCTGGAATCCTTTCTCCGCGCACGAAAGTGATGCGTCAGGCATGGACAGCACCCTTGCGAACACTCTTTCTTTGTGGTCTTTGATCGATGCGTACCTTTCAAGCTCTTTGCCGCCTGTCGTCACCAGGATATTCCCTTCGGTACCCTTCAGGTACTCGACCGCCGATGCGACGTCTGGGACAGTTATAATGCCGTCATGTTTCCTGCTCTCTTTCCTGAGTAAACGGATGTATTCCGAACCGGTCTCCGCGCATGCGGCCTTTATCTTTCCCGTTATGACTGCCGCATACGGATGGGTGGCATCGATGACGCAGGAGCAGCCTTTCATTATGCGTATCATTCCTTCTTCGCCGAGCCTTTCGGAGGATACCTTGACGTTGCCGCTTTCCTCGATGAAACGTCTTCCGAATTCTGTCGCCACACATGCAAGCACGTCTATCCCCGCATTGCCGAGATACTGCGCGATCTGCCTTCCTTCGGTCGTGCCTGCGAATATTATCACCCTCCTGCTCTGCATATTATTTCCTCATCAGGTCCAAGTATACCGGCTCCCTCACAACTGCAAGCGTCACTCCGTTCCGGGAGGTCTTTTTCACGATCATCTCCCCATTATCCGATGCCGCGACCGCCGCCCTTTCGCAGACATTGCCGACCCCCACCGCCGACATCACCCGCTCGGAAGAAGTGAACCCCGTATCGGGCAGCGATGCAAGCTCCCCGGGCGAGAAAAGAAGAAGTTCCGCCCCTATCTTTTCGGAGAACTCAAGCAATCCTTCCTCATCGCACTTAAGATCTATTGTTGCCGCCGCCCTTACGCTATTTATCGAGATATTCTCCCTTTTCAGGACATCGCCGACAAGGGCTTCGATGCTCTCTGCCGACGCGCCTCTCCTGCATCCTATACCCAGGATGTGGCATCTGGGGGTCAGTTTCAGCGTTGTCTTGAAAGGGCCTTCCGACCTGCCGTAGGATATGAAGATTCCGACGTCCTCGTTCCCGTTGAGGTCCAATTCCGGCGGTATCCCGCCCGATATGGGGATATCGGACGCCAATCCGACCTTTTTATCGTCCACTATCAGCGATGAGACCTTTTTCGCTGCCGACATGCTGTTCATATGCATATCATGGCCGGCTGCGAACGAATCGGCTGAGAATCTGCCCCGGACGTCGGTCGCCGTTGTGATGACAGGAACTGCACCGATGCCCTTGGCGATCTTCTCGGTAAGGTCGTTGGCCCCGCCGATGTGTCCCGACAGCAGGGATAACGCGAACCGCCCTCCGTCGTCCATGGATACCACCGCGGGGTCGGTCGTCTTGTTCTTCAGGAACGGCGCGATATGTCTGACGGCGATCCCTGCCGCCCCGATGAATATTATCGCGTCGGAAACTCTGAAGGACTCTTCGGTCCATTTTGATACCGGCCCTTCTATCTTCTTTGCACCGGCCGTATCCGCAGCGGTCTTGGAATACACTTCGCATTCGTCGTTTTCCAGCGCCTGACAGACCCTTTGTGCGAGTTCGCAGCCTTTTCTTGAGAAAGCTATGATCCTTATCTTCATCATCGCACCTGCGTCCTGATCTTTTTCATGAGCTCTTCCGCCCCCGGCGTCTCACCTAATCTTCCGTATTTGGATGAGAACACAACGCATTCGGCCTGCATGCCGTCCCCGCTTCTGTGGCCGAGATGGAACGCTATCTTTTCCATTATCTTCGCCATCGCAGCCTCCATGAGGCCGGCCTCTTTCAGGATGCCGAGGGCATCGTCCGTCGAAATGCAGTCCATTATTTTCTTCGCCGTGTCGGCATCGGCGCCTGCCAGAAGAGAGTTGGCGGACAGGATCTCCATCCTGCAGTCCGCATAACGCGAATGAGTGTTCATCACGCCGCCGGCCAGCTTGACCATCTTTCCGAGGTTCCCGATAAGAAGGAACCCTTTGATGCCTATGTTCGCAGCGTGGTCTATCGCCTCCCCGACGAAGTTGCTGCATTTGACCGCCGGAACGCCGTCCGGGCCCTTCGCCCTATCGGAAAAATCATTTCCTTGATTTCCGGGGACCACGAGGACGTTCTCGTGACCGGAGGCTTTCATCATGTTCAGTTCGACCTTTATCGTGTCTATCAGAGACGTCTCGCTCATCGGCTCGACGATGCCCGTCGTTCCCAGTATCGATATCCCGCCGACTATCCCCAGTCTCGGGTTGAAGGTCTTCTTCGATATTCTCTCACCATCGGGTGCGGATATTATCGCCGTCAGCCCGCCGCTGTACCGGAAGTTCTCGCAGACATCCTCAAGAGCCTTTCGGATCATGGCGCTCGGAACGCTGTTTATCGCCGCATTTCCCACGGGCTGGTCGAGGCCTTTCCTGGTCACGCGCCCTATTCCCTCCCCTCCGTCGATGACGATCTTTCCGTCCGTCCTTTTCGATACTGTGGAGTATATCAGCATCCCGTGGGTGGCGTCGATGTCGTCACCGCCGTCCTTCCTGACCGCACATGTGACGTGATCGTCTGTTCCGAGGATAAACTCCGCCTGCAAAGTGATGACGTTCCCCTTGGGGGTGACGATGTCCGTTTTATCGCTCTCTGCGCCGCCCAGAAGTTTCATTGCGGCCGTCTTTGAGGCCGCCGCGGCGCACGATCCCGTCGTATGGCCGCATCTCAGCCTCTTTCTGTCGACTATCACATACATTCCGCCGGTGCCGGTCCTCACGTCTGACAGTTCTGCAGGATCCATGTCTTTCCCTGAATCGATCTGAAGTTGGATGTATGTGCCAAGTTATAATACTTGGTAATCTATTCATGTTTCGGAGTATGAAATGACCGGAAAACTTTACGGTGTGAGCGTCGGACCCGGGGATCCCGAGCTCATAACAATGAAAGCGAAAAGACGCATCGAGTCTTCGGGTACGATCGTATACCCCGTAAGAGTGCGGGGAGAGAACAGCACAGCCCTCGGCATCATCAGGGGGGCAGTGGACCTTTCGGGAAAAAGAGTTGAGGAGATACTCTTCGAGATGAGTCCCGACCCTTCCGTAAGGGAAGGGAATTACCGGGATGCGATAAAGAAAGTGGCCTCTTTTCTGGATGACGGGGATGTCTCGATGATAAACTTGGGAGACGCCACCGTTTTCAGCACATATATGCACGTCAGCCTTGACATATCGGATCTGGGGTACGGGACGGAGACCATACCCGGAGTTACATCCTTCTGCAGCGGCGCCGCGGAGGCCGGTATCCCGCTTGCCATCGACAATGAG
>JAISPV010000008.1 GCA_031274665.1 Candidatus Methanoplasma sp.
CTGCAGGTTCTCGTACTTCTCGCGGAGCGCTTTTTCCTGGCGCTCGAGGCTTTTGATCCTGACCTCCATGGTCTCGATCGAATCGTCAAGGACCGCCTTCGCTTGGTTCTTGTCGTCCACTTTGATGAGGAGCGAGCCGGAGCTTTTGTAGACGTCCCCGGTGGCTTTTGCAAGCTCCTCCGACGTCCTTTCCATCTCCTTCTTCTGGGCTTCCATCTGCAGTTTCTGGGTAGATACCGCTTGCAGCTGCTGCTGCGTCTGCTGGAACTGAACTATCTGGTTCTGTAGCTGCGGGCTGATATTGTGCATATGTTCACCTTGTTATTTTGCTTATGTTTTCGGTTATCTTTATGCATTCTAGATACGAGTTCAATGCCGCCCTCATCGCCGAGGCATCGGCGGCGGTAAGTTCCACCACCCCGATGCCCCCATCCATCCTTACGCCGGACCTGGTGCGGGGGAGTTCCCTCCCCGCTTCCGGGCCCAGAGCGGATATGATGTCCGGCGCGTCATCCGAGGTTATCCTGATCTCGGCGGCGAACATATCAGTCGGACTTCAGGACCTTCTTCACGTTCGGTCTTTCCTTGAAGAAGATCTTTGAACCGCATTTCTCGCACTGGAGCCCCAGGGCGTTCACGTTCCTGATGGGTTCGTTGCATTTTGCGCATCTGTACATTTACATCCCCTTACTGCTTGGACACCTGCGACAGGTCTTTCTTCGTCTTAGGGCTGTATGACTCAGCTGCGAACTTCGTTGCGCAGTGTCTGCATTCCCAGATCCCGGAGCTTACCCTCTTCACAGACATGTGGTGGCAGACGGGGCACTCATGTTTTGCCTTCTGGTGCGCCTCGATGTTCCTGACCCTGTTGCGTACAACAACACCGTATCTGGCACCGAACCTTCCGGCCGTACCTGCTTTCCTTGTTCTTTTTGCCATTTGTATCACCCGATGATCTTTCTGATGGCCTTGCCCTTTTCTACTGCCCTATCCAGGCACAGATCGAGTTCGTCGCGTTTGATCGAACCCCTTCCTCCTTTCTGCATGGCCCTGAAGTTGCCCTTGTCGTCAGTGGTAACGGTAAGGCGGGCGGACGAGATCATCTCTTCGTCGAAATTTGGGTCAAGTATTAAATCATTTCCTATTTTGACTGCCGTGACGGATACGGGTGTGCATGTGACCGGCAGAGGTCTGTTCTCCCCTTTGCCGTACTGCACTCCCGGAACGACGGCCGACTTCAGGGCGCACACCGTCGCTATGCTGGAAGCGTCGAACAGGTTGCCGTCGTAATCCAGAGCGTAGATGTCAACGAAGCACATCCATACCTCCTCCCCAGCCGTTATACACAGCTGTTTGACGTCGATCATTCCGGACTCGCGTATACCGCGGTCCACGACGCGCGCCAATTCGATCGCGTCCTCTCCCGGAGGCCCGGACTCGAACGAGGGGTGCGCCATCGGGATGAGTTCGGCACCCATGGTCAGGACCCCGCTGTCGGGTGTGTCCGGGAACGGGGTCCCCGGCAGGATCTTCACTCCCGCTATGACCTCGGTCTTTCCCAGTTTGACCCTGGCGGAACCATCGGCGCTCTCGATGCATCCCGCCGTTATCTGAAGGTCCCTTATGTCATCGACGCCTCTGCCGTCCTCTCTCCTTCCTTCTTTAAGGAGGTTCATAATGTGGTCTCTCTTTATCTCGGAGATAATGTACTCACTCATCTTCCCCATCCTCCTTTGATACCGCGTAGCGTTTCTTCAGGGCGGTCTTTTGTATCTCGTAGAGCTCATGGCAGGCTCCGAAAGCCAGGTCCAGCGCTTTATCGAATTCTTTCCTGGTCATGTTGCCGTCCATCTGAAGCAGGACTATCTCATCCGTCGACGGAACGATCGCGACCGGAACATCCGCCTCTCCGAAGTTGTCCTCCTCTTTGTTGAGGTCAAGAAGGACATGCCCGTCAGCTTTTCCGGCGGCGATCGCCGGGACTATATCGCGCATCGGTATCCCTGCGTCGGCGAGCGCGACGGATGCCGCGGTCAGGCCGGCGCATCTCGTTCCGGCGTTCGCCTGGAGTATCTCTATGTAGACGTCAATGGACGCGCGGGGGTACAGTTCGGTAAGGACCACTTTCTCAAGAGCCTCGGCGATGATCTTCGAGATCTCTATCGACCTTCTGTCCGGGCCGGGCCTCTTCCTGTCGCTGACGGAGAACGCCTGCATGTTGTATTTGCACTGGATGATCGCCTTGGTGGGGTCCTGCAGGTGTCTCGGATGACACTCCCTCGGCCCGTAGACCGCCGCAAGCACTTTGTTCTTTCCTATCTCCAGATACGCCGAGCCGTCGGCGTTGTTGAGCACTCCCGCTTCTATGTGGACCGGCCTGTGCTCATCGGCCCTCCTTCCGTCGATCCTTATACCTTTTTTGTCAACTAATACCATATCGGTGTGTCCGCTCATCAATTTCCCTCCCCGTCATCATCTTTCTCTTTCGGGAGTCTTTTCTTTATAAAGTTTTCAACCCTTTCCGTGAGGTTGTTGCTCTGGGCCTCTCTTTCTATCATCTTAATGGCCTCGACCGCGACCTCCGCGTTCTCGTCGCCGTCTATCCAGATCCTTCCGTTCTGCCCTACGAATATGCGGCAGTCGGTAAGGTTCTTGATCATCTGTATCATGGAGCCGCTCTTTCCGATGACCCTCGATACTTTCGAGTGGGGCATCTCTATGAGCTGGCCGCCCTCGATCCTCCTTAGTCCGGAATCCTTCATGGTGACCTGTATCTTCTTGCTCTCGTCCACCATCAGCACCTTCAGCAGGACCGCGTTCCCAACGTTGAGATATTTCGACGTGTCTCCGAACTCCACTTTCCACGGCACTTCATTCACATGCAGCGGCGCGGGGTACGGCGCGTTTATATCGACCAGCCAATTAGAAGGACCTATTTCCTCTATGACCCCGATCACAGT
>JAISPV010000026.1 GCA_031274665.1 Candidatus Methanoplasma sp.
TGAATCCAATTAAACCGCACGCTCCTCCCGTTGCGGTGCTCCCCCGCCAATTCCTTTAAGTTTCATCCTTGCGGACGTACTCCCCAAGTAGCAGACTTAACAACTTCTCTCCGGCACTGAATACCCCCAAAGGGTCTCCAACACCAAGTCTGCAGCGTTTACACCCTGGACTACCGGGGTATCTAATCCCGTTTGCGACCCAGGGCTTCGTCCCTCACCGTCGGATCCGTTCTAGCTAGACGCCTTCGCCACCGGTGGTCCTTCTAGGATTACAGGATTTTACCCCTACCCCAGAAGTACCTCTAGCCTCTCCCGGTCCCAAGTTTAGCAGTCTCCTCGGAATTCGGAAAGTTAAGCTTCCCGATTTACCCAAGGATTTACTAAACCGGCTACGAACGTTTTAGACTCAATAATATCGACCACCACTTGGGCTGCAGGTATTACCGCGGCGGCTGGCACCCGTCTTACCCAGCCCTTATTCCTCTAGTTATCTATGCTAAAGAAAAGCTAACACTAATGTGCTAGCACTAGGAAGTCCCTCATCGGGGTTGCCCCCATTGTGAAGTTTTCGCGACTGCTGCGCCCCGTAGGGCCTGGATTCGTGTCTCAGAATCCAACTCTGGGCTCCCTCTCTCAAGGCCCATACCCGTCGTAGGCTAGTAGGTACGTTACACCCACTACTACCTGATAGGCCGCAGACCGATCCTTAGGCGCCGGAACTTTTGGCCATGGGTCATTCCAGATCCCATGACCTATGGGGTATTATTCTCAATTTCCCGAGATTATCCCCCACCTAAGGGCACGTTATCCACGTGTTACTGAGCAGTCCGCCGAGTCCATGACGACTCTCGACTCGCATGTCTTAATCGAATTCCTATAGCGGTGGCCGCCGGCAGGATCAACCGGAGTCAAATCCTTGTGACATTATCACGTCTTTGGATGGATGAAAGAAACTGGCAATTTACCATGTTTCACCGCTGCTCCGTCGGACGGCTCACTCAATCGAATGTCCGTCTAACGGAACATTCGTAGCATCGAACGTCAGAATACAAGAGTTCACGCCTTCGGCGGAGATCTTGATTCTCCATCATCGCAACCCCTCTTCGGGGTCGCGTATTCCCCGTACCTCGGGGGAATATTTAAGCTTTTTTACCTGAGGAATCTCACTTCCCAGATTACAGAATTCAGTGTCAGAAACCACCCGTATCCGGGCGCAATGGTTGAGTTCCGCAAAACCTCTTCATACATGACTCCTATTTAAACATTACTTGCACAGACCCCTTTTTAGAGAATGAAAGGGTCGATCTGCCTGAACATAACGGGCCAATGCAGTCGATCGGCATCTCTGCAATCCCGTCCGGCCTGGTGTGCGCCCCCCCCCCCGCCAGATGCAGACGCGTAGACCGAGAGGTCCCTGTAACAAAGAGACTCGAAACGGAATCCTGCGGTCCAGGTGTCCCTCATGAGCATTTCGGGCCTTGCCCCGAGAGCTGCGGCTGCCAGGGACGGGTCGGTAAAATGCCTTTTCGGAGATGTGCGTATACGTCTCCTCGAACGGATAGAGGGGGCCGATCTCGGTAATAGGAAAGCTTAAAGCAGATACTCGTCTTCGGTTGCACAAAGTGGAGGTAGCCCAGCCTGGTAAGGCGATAGCCTGCTAAGCTATTGTTCGTAAGGACTCGGGGGTTCGAATCCCCCCCTCCACGCTCATCCTAATTCGTGCGCGTTCATTTTTTTGCATTTTCATAGTGTGAACATGTCTTCTAACTCGACAAGGATCACGTTGCTCCGTTCCGCCTTCTCTTTAACGGCCCATGTGAACCCTGACCTTGAGAACAGATAGAGAAAATACTCTTCATATCCCGCCAGTTCTTTATGCGCCGTGATCTTGTCTTTTAGGTCGTTCAGTACCTCACCGACAGCGGAATTCGTCCATTTGCATTCGCCGAGAAGGAGCGTCCTGCCGTTGGTTGCCCCCACGTCCACCTCAAATCCTTTCGCCCATATCCTCCCTACATATTTCGCTGTGAACGGCAGTTCACGCACGGCGTTCCGTTTCCTGATATGATCGATACACAATTCCTCGAAGCACATCGAGGTGTACTCTGTATCCACGCTTTCAGCAACCTCTTGCGCCAGAAGGTCCGCGTTTCCCGTCTCGATGTCGATCTTGTTCGGATAGACGAAGCGGTACCAGAAACGGAAGAAATTATCTGATATCTTGTACAGTCCGTTATGTATGTTCGCACTTTTTTTTATCGTGTCCAATATGCTGTATTCCTTGACTACGATATTCAGGTCCATCAGGTTCTTCAAGTAAACGTTCACCTTCGAGGCATCGATCAGCGTCTTTTGACTGATCTCATTGAGCTTGGTATTGCCCAGCGCGATGGCGGATATGATCGTATTATATGTGGCCGTTTCGCGAAGTTCCTGTTTCAGCATGAATTCTGCTTCGTTGTGAAGAATGGTCTCGGATGAGAAGATGTTCCGCTTTATGTTTTCTTCCAAACTCACCGTAGGAGAGAATTATATCTCCATACTGCACTCTCTCTTCATGGTCAAAGGGACCCTCGGCATCATCGGCTGTCCCATCCTTGAGGATGAGATCGTATATTCTTTGAATACAGAGAAGGATGAGAAGAAGGTATACGTCGTTGATACGCCAGCAGCGCAAACCCTGAAGAAGAAACTGGAGCAGAAAGGCGTTTCCTTCTCGGTCGTCGGCGAATGGGATTTTGAGAAGGGATTTACGGAGATCGACCGGGAAAACGGGTTCAATATCGTTGTGATAATGAACAGGCTCGGCCTTCATTCTCAGCCGGTGTTCCTCCGCAATACGCTGGAGGAACAGATGCGGTTCCACCAGAACCGCTTTGACGCCATTGCTCTTTACTACGGGATGTGCGGCAACGCCGGGTGGGATGTGTCCAAATGGGCCTCCGGGGCCCTCAGCATCCCTGTCTTCGTTTTCCGGGACAAAAACAACGAGGTATGCGACGACTGCATCGGCGTCGCTGTAGGGGGGCATTCCAGATACTGCGACTTCATCAAGAAATATACCGGAATGCTCCTGGTCACGCCGGCGATAGCTGGGAACTGGGAATTGTTCTCCAAAGAACTGGATATTCGCAAAGGCTTCGAGGCCTTCGGCATCTTTACGGCAAAAGAGGTCTTCGAATTCTTCGGATACAAATATGCGGTCAAGATCGACACCGGCATCGGGATAGAGGGCGCGGAGTTCGACGAAGAATGCGACCGCCTCTCAGAAGATACCGGCCTTGAGCTGGTCACCGCCGCGCCAGGCTCGGCGAACTTGTATCCCGCCGAGAGGATCTATGAAGATGCGAAAAGCGCGCTTTCGCCGTACCAATGAAACATTAATGTATACTTTGCGCCATTAGAACCTCTGATGAAGTTCCTTGTAATTTCAGATATCCACGGGAACAGGGATGTGACAGACTGGGTCAACTCCGTAGCGGAGCAGGAGGATGTGGACTACGTGCTGGCACTAGGCGACATCACCGATTTCGGTCCGGACAGGATCGCCGAGGAGATACTCGGCCCCGTCAAAAGGGATGTGTATGCGCTGCCGGGGAACTGCGACCCCATCTCCCTTCCGGAAACGATATCCGGGGTCGCGATGGACATGCACGGGAAGACGGCCGACCTTGACGGATTCCACGTGGCCGGGCTGGGGGGCTCGAACCCCACCATTTTCAACACCCCCTTCGAACTCGATGAGGAAACTATCTACAGAATGCTCAAGCCCATTTCAAAAGAAGGGATGATCCTGATGGTCCATGCCCCGCCGTACGGGATAAACGATATGATACCATCAGGATTGAATGTCGGAAGCACATCTATCCTGAAGATAGTGAAGGAGTACAGACCCATACTTGTTCTGAGCGGCCATATCCACGAGGATTACGGCATCAAGCACGTCAACGGAACTACTTTCGTCAATCCGGGACCTGCGAAGGATGGTATGTACGCTGTGGTGGAGATCGACAACGGCTCGGTCAGCGCGAGGCTGTTCACCGTGTCGGATTGATACAGACGGGCGGCGAAAGCTGATGTATGAACGCATGCTTGACAAGGACAGCGAGCCTTCGGCGGAGCAGATAAGAGAGTACATCGGCGAACAGAGCTATGGTCTGCTTACAAAACTGGAAGACCGTCTGAAAGCCCGTTACGACCTGTCGAAAGAACTGAGATTCCCATTCGGGAACAGTTACGGCTGGGGGTTCAGGTACGGCCACAGAACAAAGCTTCTGTGTTATCTGTTCTTTGAAAAAGGAGCGATCACGATCACGGTCCAGATCGGAAGCGGCGAGGTCCCGGGACTGAACGAACATCTCGGCAGCTTTTTACCGAGAACGAAGGAACTGTGGGAAGGCCGTTACCCCTGCGGCGGCGGGGGCGGATGGGTCCATTACAGGGTCTTTTCCGAAGACGAGCTGTCTGACGTGATCAAGATCATTACTGTAAAGAAAAAACCCGTCCGCTGAAAAAAGGTTTATATACAGAACCGTAATTGGCAGACCGATAATAATGGCATTGTGGCAGGGAAAATCAAAAAAGAAGCCTTCCGGAGGCAGGCTGGTCCTCAGCAGAGGTAAACGGAAGTTTGAGATCAGCAGGGAGAAACAGTTCACCAAACTGGGCAAACAATCCC
>JAISPV010000027.1 GCA_031274665.1 Candidatus Methanoplasma sp.
GTTCGCAAAGAAGATCTGATATTGACCACACCCAAAGGGAGGGTCACCCCTCCCAACCCTTCCCTTATCACTTTTCCTTTCCCTGACTAAAAGTGCGACAATTTCCGTATCCTATGTAATTGGGTCTATTGCTTGCGCTGACAAACTCGATCTCCTGTCAGCCTTCCAAAGGACACCTGTTTATATATCGGAAAACTATACTCATAATATAATATATCGTAGGTATAGGTTTTTGATATGTTCTATGGACGAGGATCTGAATTGAACAGAATGAACATGCTTTATGAGTCGAATGAACATCAGATGGTCGTGATCTATGGTAGGCGCCGTGTCGGAAAGACCTCGTTGATCAATGAGTTCTGTAAGGGCAAGAGAACCCTTTTCTTTTCCGCCTTGGAATCCACAGCAGAAGGGAATCTGGTCGCCCTCTCGAAAGCGATCAACAATTTTATTCACCCTCATAGTTCCATCAATTCCAAATACACAACTTTCGACGACGCATTCAAAGAGATCTACGAGGAGACGCAAAGAGAAAAACTCGTGTTCGTAATAGATGAATTTCCCTATTTAGCCTCGGCAGACCGTTCAATATCAAGTGTATTGCAGCACGCAATAGATCGCATGTTCTCAAAAACAAACATATTCATGATCCTTTGCGGTTCTTCCATGTCTTTCATAGAGGATCAGGTGCTCGGTCACAACAGCCCGCTTTACGGCAGGCGCACAGCTCAATTCAAGATCGAACCGCTGAATTACCTAGAGGCCGCCGAAGCGCATCCAGGCATATCGCCCGAGACCAATGCGCTCATCTACGGAATAACGGGCGGTGTTCCTCATTACATAAATAAGCTGGCTGTCGGAACGGATAGTGATCTTGGTAATTCTGTTGTAGAGAACCTGCTTGAAAGGCACTGTTATTTGTTCGAGGAACCCGCCAACCTGCTGAAACAAGAATTAAGAGAACCGGCCACATATAACTCCCTTATCGCTACTATGGCAGGCGGCGCGGCGCGCCTGAATGAAATATCAAATAAAACCTCGCTTGAGTATGCCCTTTGTTCCAAATACATCTCAGTCCTGATATCCTTGGGGATCATCGGCAAGAAGGAGCCCGTCTGCGGAAGAACAAAGAACAAAACGTTATATTTTGTAAAGGACAACCTTTTCAGATTTTGGTATCGTTTCATCTCCGACAACATGTCCCTGATCATGGCAGGCAAGGCGAAGCTCGCCTATGATCTCGAGATCAGACCATACTTAGACCATTACATGGGAATAACATTCGAAGATATTTGCAGGCAATACCTGGTCTATCATGCAGATGTTCCTTTTCCGATCAAAGTGATCGGCAGCTGGTGGGGCGGCAACCCCGAAACAAAGGTTCCGGAGGAGATAGACATTCTGGCGGTCAATGGTAAAAATTCGATATTCGGTGAATGTAAATGGCAATCGGCACCCACGGATCTCGCCGTTCTTAAGGGTATTAAACGTAAAGCGGAGCTTTTCCCCGAATTTGATAATAAATATTACTATCTGTTCTCAAGGTCGGGTTTTACCTCGGGCGTGAACAAGGCCGCGGAAGAGGACGGTTCGATAAGGCTCATCACACTCACAGACATTTACAACCCCCGATCGGCGGAAGACAGTCCCAAATAAGTGTATATCACAGGCGTCACTCAATCCGAACCGTTCTGTACACCGCTAAACTGAGTCCCGGGGTTGGTCGAAAAGGGGGCCCCCAAGAGGGGCATCCATATACGGCCTAACTCGAGTTTGACGTCACAATGAATATTATTGTACATCAATGCCATAAAAAGATTATATTAGAATCCTTTATGTATTCAGCAAAGAGGGTTCCGGATGAAGATGAACGCGTATCAGGCCGAGAAGATCGCCAATATTCTGTCGACAATAAAGGAAAAAAGCCCGTTCTATAAAATGAAGTTCAAGGGAATAGACCTCTCAAAGATCAAGACGCAGGAAGATTTCGAAAAGCTTCCCTTCACAGACAAGGATGACCTCCGCGACGCATATCCGCTGGGACTCAAAGCTGTTCCAGAAAAGGACATAGTAAGGATACATTCGTCATCCGGAACAACAGGCACTCCCGTCATAATACCTTACACAAAAAAGGATGTCGAGGATTGGGGTGTGATGTTCGAGCGCTGTTACAAGATGGCGGGATTGGATCCTGAGGATATCGTCCAGATCACCCCCGGATATGGGTTGTGGACCGCGGGCATAGGGTTCCAATACGGCGCGGAGAAGCTCGGCGCGATGGTGATCCCCATGGGGCCCGGGAACACCGATAAGCAGATCAAGATGATGCTGGACCTTCACAGCACGGTTCTGTGCGCGACATCGTCCTATGCCCTGCTCCTCTCTGAAGAGATAAAAAAACGCGGCATAAGAGATAATATCCGTCTCAAGAAAGGCGTGATCGGTTCCGAACGCTGGGGGGACAAGATGAGGGAGAGGATCGCAGACGACCTCGGCGTCGAGCTGTATGACATATACGGCCTGACGGAGATCTACGGTCCGGGCATCGGGATAAGCTGCAGTTATGAGAATGGGATACACATGTGGGACGACTACCTCTATTTTGAGGTGATAGACCCGAAGACCGGAAAGGTGCTTCCGGACGGCCAGGAGGGGGAATTGGTGATAACCACCCTTCTTAAGGAAGGGGCGCCGCTGATAAGATACAGGACCCATGACCTTACCCGGATAATGACCGGAGGATGTCCCTGCGGGTCGGGATACCCAAGGATCGACATTATTACCGGAAGGACGGACGACATGGTCAAAATAAAGGGGACGAACATATTCCCCGCTCAGTTCGACGGCGTGTTGAGCGGAATGGAGAATGTCGAAAGCGAGTATCAGGTGATGATAGACCATTTGGACGGAAAGGACATAGTCACCGTGTTCTTCGAGACGAAGCTGCCGGAGGAAAAGAGGCCTGCGCTGGAGAAAGAGGCCGCTAAACGGCTGAAGGAGGTCATCGGCATCACGGCGGTACCAAAGGCGGTCAACGTGGGAGACCTTCCCAGAAGCGAGAAGAAGACCAACCGCATCTTCGACAACAGGTACTGATCAGTCTTTCCTGAACACACCGGGAGAACCGAGTTCGAACTTTCCTCCCGCGGCCAGTTCGAAGTGGAACTTGGTTATACCGAGGTCGACCATGTTCAAGGTACCCGGCGGGATCTGTGCGGCGACCGTTCCGTCGGCGTATTGGAATCTGGTCTTCTGGCTGTTCATTGCGGTGGGTGCGAATTGAACTGCTTTGATTGCAGCTTTGACCCAATCCGGGACATCGGTCTTTCCGTTGAGGAGATCGGATACGCTTTTCGTCTTGCGGTGCGGCACGTCGGGCACGGCGGTCTGATCGCTCATCGCTTCCGCACCGTACCCGATCGATATCACGCACACGACGGTCTCATCATCCTTTGCGTTAAGCGATCTGCTTTTTTTGTTGAAACCTGCGACCCAGCAGGTCCCGAGCCCGAGGGCGGTGGCCTCAAGTACGATATGCTCCCCGTAATATCCGCATTTTTCGTTCAAGTTAGGGTCGTTCGTCTTTCCTTTGATCACTATCGCAGAACGGACATTCTTGAACATTATCGTCAAGACAGACTTGAATGAATCGAATTCCTCTGCGAATTCCATCGTCAGGCCGGAGGCCTCGTTGAGTGAGGATATGCTTGTTCTGAGCCGTTCGATCTTTTCTTTCTCTATCGGCTTCTCAAGGTATTTTCTTACAGACCTTCTTTTCCAAATTGCGCAGAAAAGTTCTTCTTTTTTCACTTCGGCACCCCTTTATCTTTTGCTTCCGCCGATCATCACAAGGTACGCAAGCAAAGCCTCAAGCTGTATCCTTTCGTTGCTTCCCTCTACGATCCTGAACTCGATCTCGCCGGTCTTGTCCATAAGCCTGACCTTTTCCGTATCGGTGATGCTGAGGTCGAAGAACGAAGAATGTATCTGGCGAATTATATCCTGCCCGGACAGGCCGTACATTATCATGATATTGTCAAGCATATCCCTGGCACTAATGAAATTCCCTCCCAGTGCGGTCTCCAGCATCTTCTTTACCTCTTCCGGTTTGGCAAGGCCGGTCGTCTGGAAGACGACATCCATCGTTATCTGTTTCCCAAGCGATGCGGCGACCTGCAG
>JAISPV010000047.1 GCA_031274665.1 Candidatus Methanoplasma sp.
CATTGCATCATCCCGTAGATCTTGTCCATGTTCTCTCCCGTCTTTGTGGACACCGGTATCATCGGTTTATCGGGGTATTCTGCCTTCAGCCATTTGATGGCGGCATCCATCTTCTCAGGGGACGAAAGGTCGCTTTTATTGATGAGGATGAAGTCTGCGGCGAACATCTGCCTTTTGAAGAACTCTTCTTTCTTTTTTATGAGGTCGTCGAACCTCTGGATGTCCGCTATCCCTATGATGTACATCTCATCCGGATCGATCATCGAGATCTTCACCAGCTCCCTCACTTTGTGCGGCAGGGCGAGGCCGGTCGGTTCTATTATCATTATGTCGGGATCGATGTCCTTTTTTATGTTCTTGAGCGCGGACTGCAGCGTCCCTGAGAGGGAACAGCAGATGCATCCGTCGGGCAGCTCGACCGCATCGTATCCTTCCGCCTTCAAAGTGGCACCGTCGACGCCGATCTCCCCGGACTCGTTCACCAATATTGCTACCTTTGCGCCTTTCCTACTGTACATTGAAGCTAATTTCATCAAAAGCGTCGTTTTCCCGCTTCCGAGGAATCCGCCCAGAATATATACATACATACAGGAGGGGAACGTTTAGAATGATATATTAGTCTTTACAAAGAAGTTTTTTCTCTCCCGCTCCGCAGCTCGCGGAGACTGTGCATCTTTTAAAATATGTGTTGGAGCATATATCCAACATGACGGGCGACATCCCAAGGGTCGTTATTGCGGGAGCACACAGCGGATCGGGGAAATCAACGATAACGATGGGGCTGCTGATGGCACTGAAAGAAAGAGGGCTGGACCCTCAGCCGTTCAAGACCGGCCCCGACTATCTTGATCCGATGCATCATACGATGGTGCTCGGAAAGGAATGCAGGAACCTGGACACATGGATGTTCCGTGAGGAGGTCGAAAGACTTTTCGTGAAAGGCTCCAGAGGCTCGGGTATATCGGTCGTCGAGGGCGTTATGGGATTGTACGACGGTGTGAGCGGTATCAGCGAAGAAGGTTCGACCGCCCTTCTGTCGAAGATCATCAAGGCTCCCGTCATCCTCGTTATCGACGCAAAAGCGGCCGCCAGAAGCGCAGGGGCCGTGGCGCTGGGTTTCAAAGAATATGACAAGGATATTGATCTGGCGGGAGTGATCTTCAACAAAGTGGGAAGCGAGAACCACCTGAGGATGCTTGAGGATTCGCTCAGAGACATACCCTGCCTCGGAGGGGTGTTCAGAGACGAATGCATGATGCTCGAGAGCAGACGCCTCGGCCTTGTCCCTCCGGCAGAAAGCTATGACAGGGAAAGATACCGGAAGATAACGGAACACGTGGAGAGATGCGTCGATATCGACAGGTTAATAAAAATAGCAAGTGCAGCCCCGCCTTTCCGGGAAGAATATGAGGCCGCCCCCGCCAAAAAGAACAGGGTGCGCATCGGTGTCGCAAAGGACAATGCTTTTTGTTTCTATTATATCCATAACTTAGAAAGTCTGATCGAGGCTGGTGCCGAGATAGTTCCGTTCTCGCCGATGGAAGACGATCTTCCGGATGTGAGCGGCCTCTATTTCGGCGGAGGTTATCCCGACCTTTTCTCTGCAAAACTCGAAAAAAATAAGAAGATAAGGTCTGCCGTAAAAAAAGCGTCGGAGGACGGCATGCCCGTATACGCCGAAGGCGGCGGCCTGATGTATCTTTCCAACGGCCTGAGCGGCACCGACGGCATCAGATATGAGATGTGCGGGGCCATTGACGCAGAATCAAAGATGAGCGACACACGGAGATCTTTGGGTTATGTCGAGATGACCTGCTGTACCGACAACATTCTGTGCGGGAAAGGATGGACGGTCAGAGGACACGAGTTCCATTATTCGGCAACGGTCCCCGCCGGACCGGACAGATACGCATTCGTTCTCGGCAGAGGCAACGGTATCGCTGACGGCAGGGACGGCTTGATGACTGGCAATATAGTCGCAGGTTACACACATATCCATTTTGCGTCCAACCCCAAGATCCCCGAGAGATTCGTAGACTGCTGCAGTGGATATGACCGGTCGTGAACACTCGGCAAAGTTACGGCGGATCCTTTATCTCAATGTACCAGCAATGAACTTCTCCATACAAAACTTAAAATGTATACTGCTCCTGACATATCGGATCTCTCTATCAAATATTGATTTTCTATGGTGTAACTATTTAAATTTTCTGTCTAAATATTTAAATGTGGATATAACATCCATCCTCGGGACAGATTATATAGTGTTCACTTTAATATGTGCGCGGTGTAATCGAGAAATCGGTTAACACATATTTAAGGAGGAAATACTATGGTTAGTCCTAAAGGAGTAGACTATGCAAAGATCCTCAAAAGGTACGACATAAAAGCTCAGAACGATACTTCCCCGGAAGCTATCGCTGAGAAAATGTTACCCAAGGATCCTGTGCTTAGGAAAGTAGCCGAGACTGTTGTTTGGATGAAATTCAAAGATGTAGGCCCGGCAACGACTGACGCACTGAAAACAAAAGACGCGCTCGCGATCATCAACGATGGACTCGTAGCCGGAATGGAAGTTGTTTCAAAGCTGTACGCAGACCACATCTACTATCTCCCTGAGATAATGATGGCCGCAAAGACCATGGAGATTGGGATCGCAATTGCCGAGAAGCAGATCGCCGGCGGCAGAGTAACAAAAGGACTCGTCGTTATGCACGTAGCTGAGGGAGACCCCCACGACATCGGAAAGAACATCGCCGCAGTTATGCTGAGATCCTCTGGATACTCGGTCATCGACATGGGGAAGGATGTTGCAGTTGACGACGTAGTCAAAGAGGTTGCAAAATCCAAGCCCATGATGGTCACCGGAACAGCACTCATGACAACAACGATGACGGCATTCCCCAGGGCAGCTGAGAAGCTCGTCGGAAAGGGAATAAGCATACCCTTCATGTCTGCTGGCGGAGCAGTCAACAGAGACTTCTCCGAGTCATTCGACCTCGGAATATACTCTGAGAAAGCCCCGCAGACCCCGCCGATCGCAGACAAGATCAAAGCCGGCTATGACTGGAGGAAAGTCAGGGCGAACTGGGAAGACATCGTTGGAGGTGTTTAAACATGGCTGCAACAAGATTCACAAAAATGGCATACTCAAGCCCCGACGAGATCGTTTTCGGAACCTCAAAATCACCCGTTTCCTATGGATTCGGCATAAAAGTAGGAGCCGGAAGGGTCATACCTGAACTCAACTACGCACCGAGGCCCGGATCTGAGAAAGACCCCGCAAGGCTGAAGAAAGAGTACGTTGACTACATTTCGAAAGACGTTCTGACCAGGGCGGTAACACTCGGATTCCCGGATGTACAGCTCGAGACAGAATGGGTTTCCCAGATGGGTAACCCCAAATTCTCCATCGGCGTTGTCGAGGGACAGCACGAGATCTGCGAGAAATTCCACAACGAGTACGGAATAAACTGCGCGGTAAGGCAGACACTGCCTGACCAGCGTGAGGCTGAGGAAGGACTCCGCCCCTGCGGCAAGGGCCACAAATACCCCGAGGCCCTCGTCGGCTGCGCGGAGGTTGCTTGCGAGAACGGTGCAGATGTACTTGCTTGCGAGACAATGGGTGGAAAAGAGTTCGCTGACTACGCAGTCACGAGCGGAGATGTAGTTGCATTCCTTTACGGTGTAGGATACCTTGGAGCCATTGACATGGAGTGGATATGGTCCCAGTTCGTCGACATCGCAAAGAAGAACAAAGTCACCCCGGGCGGAGACACCAACTGTTCCGGTGCAAACGTGTCAATGTTCATGGCTGGAGGACTTCTCGACCAGGATGTCCAGAAGACCTTCTCTGCAGTGACCAGGGCCATATCTGCCGCAAGGACGATGGTGGCAATGGAGTGCGGAGCGACCGGACCTGACAAAGACTGCGGATACGAGGGACCCATAATAAAATGCATAACCGGAAGGCCTGCAGCCCAAGAGGGAAAGAACTGCCAGTGCGCACACGCCGACCTGCAGGGTAACCTCATGGCCCAGATCTGCGACCTTTGGTCCAACGAGTCTGTCGAGTACCACCCCGAATTCGGTGGATCGTCAGTTCAGTGCTGGCTCGGATCACTCGGATACGAGGTAGCCTTGATGAACTGCGCTATCGCGACCGGGAACGAGAAGACCCTGAGAGACCTTTACATGATCACGGACCGCACCAGGGGCCCCGAGGGATACATGCTCGCCTTCGACAATGCATACAAGGTCGGAGAGGCAATTGCGAAAGAGGGAAAGAACATTTACCTCCGCGCAAAGGCCGCCGGACTCACTGCAGCAAAGGTCGTCAAGGCCGGGTACGAGTCAAAGGAACTCCCGCTCACCACGAAGCAGAAGGACGTTCTCGATGTCATCATAAAAGAGCTCGAGGCACTGCCTGCTGAGGAAGCCAAGTTCACTGAGTACTGCCACAAGAAGTACGCAGACGTCGTTCCCAACTACAACAAGAAGAACTACGGACTGTAAGCCTGCAGCTATTCTTGAAAGGTTCAAACTTTTTCCAATTTTCATTTTTTCTTCTTTCTTGCAATAAGTGCGGCTTTTTGTACCATTTCCCACTCAAAAAACCCATCTGCCGCCCGGATGTTTGTCGAACGCCACCGTTCGGCTTGAAACACCCGGCCGGGTGCAGTACCTCAGTACTGATACAAAAAAAGGAGAAAGGAATAGGTTTTCTGTTCAGACCTTCGCGTCCGCTTTGTTCCTGCTGCGGTATGAACTTCTCAAAAGAAGCATGCACACGAACGAAGCTATGCAGGACGCAGCGCAAATCACGAAGGATAGTGTGTAATCTCCGCCCACTGTTATTCCTGTCGAAAGGAACGGGAATATCAGTGCAGATGCACCGAATCCGAGCATCACGAAGCCGTAATTGCTCCCCATGTTCTTGGTACCGAAATGGTCGGATGTTACCGTGGCGTATATTCCCGCCGCACCTCCGAAGCCGAAGGCGATCAGCGCCAGACATACGACGAACAGCAGGTTCTCGGCGAATATCACCAACACTACTCCTGTCAAAGTGAAAGCAAATATCATCAGCATTGCTGTCATCCGTCCGACATGGTCGGATAACCAAGTTATCATCAGCCTTCCTGTTGCGCTGCATATACCGGTTATCATGACGCCCATCAATGCGATCTCCTCTTCGAGCCCTCTTGCCATTCCGAGGCTCATGAAGAGAGGATTGAGGATGAAGTATGCCGGGAGGATGAAGAATAACGACAAGGTGATCAGATAGAACGATCTGCTCCTCAGCATCTCTTTGGGTGTGTACTGTTTCTGAGCGTTCGCTGACGGTGTCTTCTTCACAACATAGTTCTCGCTGGGGTTCTTGATGAAGAACGATGCCGTGACGCATATGAAAAGGAACGCTATACCGAACGCCGCAAACGTTGAAGGCACGCCTATTGTCGACAGAAGGTATCTTGCCAGAGGTGCGAATAACACTAGGGAGAACCCGAACGCTCCGACCATCATGCCGGTGGCGAATCCGCGCCTGTCAAAGAACCATTTTTGTATTGGAGATACTGTGCTTGTGTATACTACACCGACACCGAATCCCCCGATCATTCCGTATGTCAGGTAGATGAAGTATGGGTGTTCCGACGTCACCAGCGACGATAACAGGATACCGAATGACATCAGCAGGCTTCCGATGATACACATTTTCCTCGGCCCGATCTTGTCTACAAGACGCCCTCCAATCAATATTCCCGCCACGAACGCTGCCAGCATGACAGATGATGTCAGTGCTGACGCCTCTTTGGTCCAAATGAGGAAATTCGCGACAGGCTCTTTGTATACGCTCCACATGTATATGGTGCCGGCGCAGAATTGTATAATAATGCCTGCGACCAAGACCATATATCTGTTCTCGGAGCTTAGTATGCGGTTCATATTAACCATGAGTTTACTTCCTCACGTGACGCATGAACAGTGAATATATGAATTTTGTTAGTTATATTTGTGTACTGGGAATATATAAAAAAGTAAAAAGGTTTATTAATTCTTTTGAAGAGGATTTGCTATGTCGGAGGGTTCGCCCATATCGGTGCTGACCATCTTATCGGCTTTCAAAAGTCTTTCTTTGATCTCATCTTCCTTCGGTATCGGGCCGAGGATGTCATCAACGTTCCCGAACATCTTTTCGACATCTTTCATTGTGGAAACAGGTCTGTCTGGCACATTTGAAGCGCTGCCCACGTATTCGGAGATGCCTTCCATGAGCCTCGTGACCTCCATCGGGAAGAATATCTTAGAAGATTGCCCCTGGCCTACGCTTTTCAGTGTTTCCATCGAAAGCACCGACAGTGCCTTCGAGTCCAATGCGGCGGCGCCTACCGACATGATCCTGAGCCTCTGTGCCTCTCCCTGGCTTTCCAGTATCAGAGCGACCTTCTTTCCTTCGGCTTCGAGCACCATGGACTGCTGGAGACCTTCGGCCTCCAATATCCTTGATCTCTTTTTTCCTTCGGCTTCCAAGATGGCGGCCCTCTTAAGCCCGTCTGCCTGAAGGATCGCTGCACGCCTTCTCCTCTCGGCCGACGTTTGCTCTTCCATGGAGTCTTTGACCTTCCTTGCAGGGTCGACCTCTCTTATCTCCACGCTCTCTACTTTCACCCCCCACTTGTCGGTATTCTCATCCAGGATGTCCCTGAGCTGCGTGTTGATCTTCTCTCTGTTGGAGAGGATCTCATCAAGTTCCATCTCTCCGATGATCGATCTCAGTGTGGTCTGTGCAAGATTCATTGTGGCAAACCTGTAATCGACGATCTCAAAGAACGCATTGCGGGGATCCGTTACTTTAATGTAAACGATGGCGTCGACGCTTACAGGAGAGTTATCTTTGGTAATGACCTCTTGGCTTGGAACGTCCAACACCTGTGTACGCAGATCGATCTTCACAACGACATTGATCAGAGGGCAGACAAAGTTCAGTCCTTGGTTGAGAATTTTGATGAACTTTCCGAGCCTCATATAGACTCCCTGTTCATAAGGCTGAATGATCTTCACGCCGCTCATCATTGTAGCTATCAGAGCAACAGCAATGACAACCGCCAATCCATACACCCAATCTTCCATTTTATCACCGGAGGTATATAAACTGGAAAATATAAAAAAACAAGCCTTTGGTAAGAAAATTATTTTTTCCTAACGGTCACGTGAACGCCTTCCGCAGCGTAGACAACGACCTCGGCCCCTTCATCGATCGCCTCTTCCGATGTCGCACTCCAGCTGTCGGAGCCTATCTTCACCTTTCCCTTAAGGTTCCCGGGTTTTACGGCAGATATTACGATGCCTTCTTTCCCTATCAGAGAATCTACCACCGTAGTGGTAGGGGGTTCGGGTCTTGCCAGTATCTGGTACCCTTTGATAGTTACGAACGAGACGATCAACGTGACGACAATGACCGTTACGACGAGGTACAACGGTGATTCGAAATAACCGTCGATGAAGTAGCCCAGTACACCGATCACGACACAGACCGCTCCCGGAATGACCGCAAAGAAACCGGGTGTCAAAGCTTCTATTATTAACAGGATGAGTCCGATGATCACAAGGATTATCGCTATCGTTGCTGGGTCCATGACAACTCATATACGTTATTAGACTTTAATATTGTTGAAAGGACTGGCTTTTAGGAAAGTCTCTCTAAATAATATATTGGTCGATCCGACAGGTCTGACTGCTATTGAAATAGAAGTCTATGATGTTGTCTGTAAAGGAAATATTGATGCCGCAGTTGATATCTCAAAGGCTCTTGATGTATCTGACAAAACAGTCAGAAGAGCATTGGTAAAACTTACGCAACTTGGATATATAGAGGGAGTTGGTGGCAACAAAGGGGGTACATGGGTTCCTGTTTCAAAATCAGAATGACCAAAGAATCTTTGTCCTAATAAATGTCCAGGTAAATGTCCAGGTAAATGTCCAGGTAAATGAGCCTGCAAACCTAAACAGATGTGTCGTAAGTATAAAATAACCGCAAGAGGACTAGCGCGGTATTAACAGTTAATAGATCAGGGTCTTTCAAGAACCTGCTGTATCTTTTCAAGAAAGAACAAAGAGGTCCGCTTAGCGGAGCTCGGTGACCTTGATACGACGTCATGATCACTTGACATCGTCCACGTGAAAGAGGAGATCTCCTACGGCATGCCGCGTGAGGTCCCCATTCATCCAGAGATAAGATCTCAGCTGCTGACGTACCTTCTGGCACGTCAAAAGTGGATGGTGGACAGTTCATGCAAATCGAACGCGCTATTTCCATCCAAAGAGAGTGCGGACGGTTTCCTTTCAAGCAACAGCCTCAGGTGTATAAAGAACACAGTGGAGGAAGATCTGAAGATAAAATTCGATCTAAGAGAATGCAGAAGGACGTTCGGCCAGAGGTATCTGGATTCCGATCTTGATATTGAGTCGGTCAGTGTCCTCATGGGACATGCATCAACAAAGACAAAAGAAGGTTTCTACAGTCGTAAGATACTCACTAAAGCGATAGAAAGTGCGAAAAGGACCCGGCTGTCCACGAGCGAATCGAAAAATGTCCGCTCACGGACGATCTGGGTGAGAATTGAAAGTGGACAGGGCGAGATTCGAACTCGCGACTTCTGCCTTGCGAAGGCAGCGATCTACCGGGCTGATCTACCTGCCCATGTGGGTAGAGGTTCATAGACCTAATAGATATAAAGTTTCCTTAACTGATAAGCGCGATCTTTTCTGTTAACGAAACCGAAAGCGGTCGGAAAAAACAGGAAAACAAAGGCCGGCATGGGCCCTTCATCACTTATACCCCGTTTTCCCAAGTAAAGGTTTTAATTGACCCGTTCATCATATGTTCATGAATAAAACGAAGCGATGCGATTGGTGCGGGGAAGAACCGCTCTATGTTCGGTATCACGATGAGGAATGGGGGAGATCCGTGACCGACGATAAGATCATGTTTGAATTCTTAGTGTTGGAAGGTGCGCAGGCGGGGCTCAGCTGGATCACCATTCTGCGGAGACGTGAGAATTACCGCAAGGCCTTCGCCGGTTTCGATGTTCAAAAAGTGGCAGAAATGACAGAAAAAGATGTGGAACGGCTTATGCATGATGCCGGCATCATCCGGAACAGAAGGAAAATTGAGGCGGCGATCTCGAACGCCGTTCATTTTATTGAGATCCAAAAGGAATTCAGCAGTTTTTGTGATTATCTGAGGTCATTCCTTCCTGAAGGGAAACCGGTCGTCAATCATTGGAACACGTTGAGCGAAATACCTGTCTCAACACCTTTGTCCGACGCCGTCAGTAAGGACATGAAAAAACGAGGTTTCAGGTTTTTCGGTACGACGATCTGTTATGCGCACTTACAAGCTGTCGGTTATGTGAATGACCACTTGGAGACATGTCAATTCAAATATCATGACGAATGATCCGAACGGGTCGGACGATCAATGCCGTATCTTTTCTCTTCTTCCTTTACCAATAACAATAATATCGATTGGCCCATATCTGCCTCCATGGGCCTGGAAGATGTTCTTGCAAAACTCAAAAGAGAGGAGTCGGTAATGGCGGCTTTCCTTTTGGAGGGAGAGTTCTACAAAGAGGTCGTTGAAGAGGAAGGCGGCATAACGGAATC
>JAISPV010000132.1 GCA_031274665.1 Candidatus Methanoplasma sp.
GCCGCCGCGGTGGGCTCGTTTATTATCTTCATGACCTTAACGCCGCAGGCCTCCCCCGCGCGTATCGTTGCGGTCCTCTGGAAATCGTTGAAGTATGCGGGGACGGTGATCACGACCGAATCGATCTTCTCCCTCGTCCTCTCTTCAGCGTCTGATATCAGTTTTTTCAAGAGCATCGCAGAAAGGTCTTCCGCCATGTACACTTTGCCGTTTGCCTCTACGGTGAAACCGTTATCTCCCATGCCTCTTTTGAAAGATGCCGCTATGATGCCGACGCCTCCCGCCTGCATGTCCTTTGCATCCTCACCGATCAATACCTCTCCGTTATCCAAAAAGCATATTACCGAAGGGGTAAGCTCTTTTTCGAACTTGTTGTTGATTATCTCAGGTCTGGAAGTCTGTTTGTCATATTTTGCTACTGTAGAGTACGTTGTCCCTAGGTCTATACCTACCTTCATATCCCATCGGTTAGGGATATGTAGGATACCATATAAAATAGGTTTGATAAGGTGCTACGAATTTCGAAGCCCTTTCAATGGGGAAGGGGCGGCCGCAGTTCCGTATTCTACGAATACGAAAATCGTAGAGGTTTTTCCGCTCTATGCCCCGCCAAAGGTCCGCAATCGCGGGCAAGGCGCAACGGAAGAGATCAGAGTTCGTCCAGGCTGCCGATGCGCGCATCGCATTCGTCGCAGCGGATATCTTCGCCGTATCTGTTGATCAGCACGGAGAACAGACCGGCGCCCTTCCCCGCCAGAATGTCGTTCACACTGTCCCCGACCATCAGCGTATCATGCGAGGATGCACCCATCTCCGACATGCAAAGCAGCACGGGTTCTGGGTCAGGCTTAGGGAACACGACCCTGTCCTGTCCGACGACGGAGGCGAACTTCTCATACACTCCGAGCCTCAGGAGTATGTCCCTCATCTGCGGCATGTATGAGTTGGAGACGATACCCAGTCCGCACCCCGCCCCAGAGAGGCGGCCCAGGCACCTCTCCGCATCCGGGAACAGCCTCACGCTGCTGAGATGATCCTTCTCATACGCGTCGACGACCATCGAAACGAACTCCTCATACTTGTCCCGGGAATTCGGATGGTATTGTGAGAAGGTCACGCGCAGAGGAGTGCGTATGTATTCGTTATAAAGGGCCGGGTCGTAAGGCACGTCAAACTCTTCGAACGCAACGGCGAATGCTTTCTCATAGCATCTTCTCGAATCAACAAGTGTGTTGTCCAGGTCGAATATGTAGAAATCGCATTTTTTCATTACGCAGTATATACTATTTGAGTAGAAATGATTTCCCACATACCGCCGGCCCATTTGCCAGCCTGTCATATTTATTTATTTAGAAATACAATCCGTATTCAGTGAATCAATGAAGGATGACATACAGATCGAGGAAGAAGCCAACGTAAAGAATATAGTCGACATCGCTGCCACTATAGGTTTGAGGCCGGAAGACATAGACCAATACGGGAAATATATTGCAAAGGTCCCGCTTGATGTTCTGTCAAGGTTCGACCGCAACAAAGACGGAAAGCTCATAATGGTCACCGCAGTGACGCCGACCCCGGCGGGAGAGGGCAAGACCGTGACGACGATAGGCCTGATCCAGGGCCTGAGCCACATCGGCAAGAAGGTCGTCGGCGCCCTGAGAGAACCGTCGGTGGGCCCCACCTTCGGCGTGAAAGGAGGGGCTACCGGAGGCGGATATTCTCAAGTCTATCCGATGTGGGACATCGACCTTCATTTCACCGGCGACATCCATGCCGTGTCTTCTGCGCACAATCTGCTGTCAGCGATCCTGGAGAATAATCTGGTAAGGGACAACCCCCTCAAGATCGATCCGTCCAGGATAGTCCTGAAAAAGGCCATGGACATGAACTGCCGCGAACTCAGGGACATAATAGTCGGCCTCGGGGGAGGAAGGACGGCCGGCGGCGTGACGCACGAAAGCGGTTTCCTGATAACTTCCGCATCAGAGATCTCGGCGATAGTCGCTCTCTCGACGAGCTATAAGGACCTCAGGGAGAGGATCGAGAAAATGGTGGTCGCGTACACCTACACAGGAGAAATGGTGACGGTAAAGGACCTCGGATGCGCCGGCGCGATGATGATACTTCTGAAAGACACGATAAAACCGAATCTGGTCCAGACATTGGAAGGCCAGCCGGTGTTCGTGCACGGATTTCCCTTTGCGAACATTGCGCACGGGAACAACAGCGTGATAGCGACGAAATACGCCATGAAGCTGGGCGATTATGCGGTGACTGAAGCCGGGTTCGCCGCGGACCTCGGAGGAGAGAAGTTCTTGGATATCGTCTGCAGACAGGCGGGGATATCTCCGGACTGCGTGGTCATCGTCGCATCGGTCAGGGCGCTGATGACGCACGGCGGCGCAAACCTCGAGGACCCCGGGACCTTGACGAAAGAGGCACTGCTGAAGGGCCTGTCAAACCTCGACAAGCACGTAGAGAACGTGAAAGGATACGGCGTACCGGTCGTCGTATCGATCAACCACTTCTCGTTCGACGATCCCGAGCACATGCAGATGCTGCGCGACCACTGCAAAGAGCTCGGCGCGGAATGCGTCCAATCAGACGCATTCATGGAAGGAGGCAAAGGGGCGGAAGAGCTTGCCAGGAAGGTAGTGGAGGTAATAGGGAAGGAGAAGAAGGACTTCAAGCTGCTCTATGAGGACGGCATTGCTCTGAAAGAAAAGATCCGGACCATCGCAACGAAGATATACGGAGCGGACGGCGTAGTATATTCCGGTCCCGCAGAGAAGACCCTTAAAGACCTTGAGGCCAAAGGGTTCGGGCACCTGCCTATATGTATCGCTAAGACGCAGTATTCGCTCTCCGACGTGGCCGAGCTTAAAGGTGCACCGAAAGGATGGAAGCTCAGCGTCAGGGAGGTCGCACTTTCCGCCGGAGCGGGATTCGTGGTACCGATATGCGGGACGATGATGCTCATGCCGGGACTTTCAAAGACACCTGCCGCAATGAAAATGGACCTCACGGAAGACGGAAAGGTCAGAGGGCTGAAATAACGGCGTCGTCGCTCATATGATACCAGCGGCCGGCCTCTTCTTTGTCAACAGGGACGCCGTCCCCGGTCTCGTACATATTCCCGAGGAGGATCTGGGCACCTCTGTGCCCGTTCACGGCAGCGGAGGTTAGCCAGTTCAGGGCCTTTTCGGTGCTCTGCACGGTGCCGTACCCAGTCTTGTACAGCTGTCCCAGCACGAACTGCGCTTCAGAATGGCCCGATTCGGCTGAAGCCGTGAACCACTTGACCGCGGAATGAAGGTCCTTTTCAATGCTGTTCCCGTCAAAAAAGATCAGTCCGAGTTCGTACTGAGCGCGAGGGTCGCCCATCTTCGCGGGCGTGCTGAGGAAAAAGATCGCTTTTTGGGCATCCTTTTCCGCCCCGTAGCCTTTGCCGTACATCTTTCCCAAAAAATACATGGCGCCGAGGTTCCCGCCGTCCGCGGCACGTTCGAACCAATATCTTGCTGTTGACAGGTCCTTTCGGACGCCCTGTCCTCTGGAGTACAGGAGGCCCAGATAGAATTCTGCGTCGGCAGACCTTTTGTTTGCCAGGGCCGAAAGTATGGAGAACGCGGCGCTGTAATTCTTTTCGGACTTGGTCTTGACTATGAACTTGGCCCATTCCAAAGGTTCCATCTGACTTTCGAACGGAATGCCGGAGTTCTCCTGCATGAGCTATGCAATGATTCAGGACAATTATAACTCTTATGATTTACCGGCGGCATATATTGTCCGCTCAAATATGCTGTCGAGGCAGTGCTTCCGAAAGAGCCACGCAGGCCGTTTCAGATGATACACAAAGGATAACCGCCGGGGCATCGTAGCTAAAGTGATAAACAAGTTAGGCATACAGTATTTTATGCCGCCCGAGAGGCCTGACAGCACAGTTTGTTCTGCTGCGCGTTCGCACATGGATCGTGCATCATCAGGGTATGACCTGAACAAAGCAGCAGAGATGCTGGAGGCATTATCCTCAGAAGGCGACGGCGAGGCCCGGTATCTGTATTCTCTGTTCCTTTTCACAGGTACATCCGCGAACCGCGATAAGGCAGCGGCAAAAGAACTCCTTTCCTTGTCGGCAGTTTCCGGCAACAAGGATGCCGTATTGATGACGGGAGAGATCGAAAAGTGCGATGGCCCCGAGGAGGATGAACTGATATCCCTCAAATTCAGGGGGGAACAGAGGGATACCGGCGCATGCAGGGAGCTGTTCGAGATATACGAGAACGGCAGACATCCTGTCAAAAAGGATCACATAACAGCGGTCAGGTGGTATACGGTCTGCGCAGAAGAGAACGATGTGCACGCGCAGAACACCGTAGGCTTCATGTATCTGATGGGCAAGGGCGTGGACAAGGATAAGGAGAAAGCGCTTCATTGGCTGAGGAAGGCGGCGGACGCAGGCAGCGCCGACGCTATGCATCGCATCGGTGAGATGTACGACGCCGGCCTGTGTTACACGGAAAGAGATGTAAAACAAGCGGCAAGCTGGTATCAGCTTGCGGCGGAAGCAGGCAGCGCCGACGCCCAATATAACATGGCGGCCTTCCATGCGGTCCCGAGGTCAAGGAATTACGACCCGGCCAAGGCCGTGGCATATCTGGAGAAAGCCGCCGCATCCGGACACAGTGAGGCACAATATCAGCTCGGGATGATGTACGCTTACGGAAACGGGGTCAGAATGAACGAGGCCAAGGCCGTAAGCCTTCTGGAGGCATCCTGCGAACAGGGATTCCAGCAGGCGATGGTGGACTACGCCAACCTGAGGTCCGAGGGAGACGTGATGGAACAGGACCTCGAGATCGCCGCCAAATGGTTCGAAAGGGCGGCCGCATCCTGCAACGGATATGCGCAGTATGCGCTTGCGTGCATGCACGGGAACGGGGACTATTTCGAAAAAGACGATAAAATGGCCGCAAAGTACTTCACCGATGCGGCGGAAATGGGAGAGGTCAACTCGCAATACTGCCTCGGTTTCTTTTACTATGAAGGAAAAGGTGTGGAAAAGGATGATAGGATGGCGGCATTGTGGTTCGGACAGGCTGCCGACCAAGGGCACCCCGGCGCAAAGGCGTTCCTCGGAATGCTTTACATAATGGGGTCAGGGACAGAGCAGGATACCGAAGAGGGGATGAGGCTGCTCCTCGAATCTGCGGATTCGGGATACGCGGAAGGACAATATTATCTCGGAAAGCTGTACGTGGATGGTAAATATGTAAAAAGGAACATACCTCGTGCGAAAAGATATCTGTCAAAGGCCGCAAAGCAGGGGGATCCCGATGCAAAAGCGCTCCTTGACATGATAAGATCGGAGAGGATGCGCTGAGACGGAGTGGGAGCATATGGCAAAGAAAAAGATATTCCAGGACGCCGAAGGGGGAAACCCGTACGCAAGACTGGGCCTTGCCTACATGTACCACCACGGGAAGAATATCGATCCGGATCCGGAACAGGCGATCAAATGGTATGTCAGGTCCTCGGAGTTGGGTTGTTCAAGGGCGAAATGGGAACTTGCAAAGATATTCAGGGACGGAACGATAGTCAAAAAAGATCACGAGATGTTCATCCTTTATCTGAGATCGGCGGCCGATTCGGGGGTACCCGAGGCAAAGGTAGAGCTCGGGTTCACATATCTTCAGGGAGCGCACATTGAAAGGGACGAAGTGCTGGCATTCAAATGGATGCACTCCGCGGCAGGCCAGGGGAATCCGATGGCCCAGTTCATGACCGGTTATATGTACGGCAGGGGCATAGGCGTATTTCAGGACATATCAGAACAAGAGCTTTGGTATGCGAAAACAGGCCTGAAAGGGAACGGAGAGCTGTTCTACTGGATAGGCCGGAACTTCGAATACGGGCTGTTCAACGTAGGGATAGATCTTTTCGAGGCAGGCAGATGGTACAAGATGGGTGCCGACATGGGGCATGAGAAGTGCACCATATGCTGGCAGAGTGTTCTTTCCACGCTCGGCGGGCGGAGACATGATTCTCTTGAAGAAAGAGAGACCAAGCTGATGGAGTCCGATGTCGAAAAAGAGAAGTTCGAAAGGGAAGAGGCGCTCGCGGCAGCCGACCATTTCCTTGAGACCGGGGATGAGGAGAGCGCATTCATCAACTATACGATAGCGGCGGAACTCGGGAATCCGGTCGCGATGTTCGCTTTGGCAATGATGTATCACGCCGGGGTGTATGTGAAAAGGGACGACAAGATAGCCCTTGAACTTATGAAGAAGGCGTCCGTAGCCGGTTCTGAGGATGCCCAGTTCGCCGTAGGGACGATGTATGAGGAAGGAAGAGGTCTGAAAAAAGAATTGGACGAGGCAATAAAGTATTATACCATGGCGGCCGCGAACGGTTATTTGGCCGCCTACTACAGACTCAGCCTCTATATGGATCATCCCGAGATACATGTAAGGAATTCTGTCGTTGCGGTAAGGTGATCATACGGGTTTCAAAGAGGTCATGGATGCCGCGTCGGGCGGGGACCCCCACGCCCAGAACGCGCTCGGATACATCTATTTCGAGGGCAGCGGCGTCGAGAAGGACCTGGACCGCGCTTTCGTCTTGTTC
>JAISPV010000116.1 GCA_031274665.1 Candidatus Methanoplasma sp.
CATGGGCATGTCGTTGATGTTGAAAGGAGTGGTTATCCCCGTTATCGATCTGAATCCCCAATCGATCACTGTCACGTCGTATGAGGCCTCCAACCCGACCTTGTACGGAATACCCACAAGGATGGGATACGTGCCGATCTGTCTTCCGAAGGTGGTGTTCCCGTCGTGTATCTCTGTGTAGATCCCCTTCAACACTGTGCCTTTCGGCACCACCCGTTTCAGCATCTCCCGGTCGATGTTCTCTCTCACAGATTCTTTGAATTTTTTGAATGCGCGCCCATCGACCTTTGTCTTGAATTCCTTCCTGAGCGGCAGTACTTGGCGTATGTTGATGCGCCTTATCATGAGCCCCTCGTCCGCGATCTTCTTCAGAAGGTCCATGTCGTATCTGTACGTGGCATCGGTCTCTCCGTCAAGACCGCAGATCAAGTTTATTCCCGGCAACAGCTTCGGCATTCCTGTTTCCCCCCTCATGCTGCCGATCTCGTTGATGATCCTCACGGCGTCCAAGAGTTGTTCGGACGTACAGTTGAGGTTGTTCTCTTTGAAGACCGCGGGGTCCGCCGATTCCAGGCCGAGCGCCAGCACGTTACCCGAAGTACAGCACTCAGCCAATGTCGTTATGACAGCTTTCGATTCGTCCGGATATGAGGATATGACGGCGGGATCCGCATTATCAACATGCAGCACATCGAAACCGAGTTCCTTCAGGCCGGTAAACAATTTTTCTATGACGCCGGGGGCCGGCCTCGGGGTCTCGGAATCGTCCGTTGACCCGTAGGACACTATGCAGGTCTGTCCTCCGATCCTTACATTCCTTATTCCCAGGGACGCGAGCTTCCCGGCCTCGTCGATCAGGTCCTGGGGAGAACGCATCAGCGGCTTTCCCTTCAGAGGCTCTATGCAGTAGGAGCAGCCCCCGCTCCGGTATCTGTGGCATCCCCGGTACGATTCGATCTCTGCGATCAAAGGATGAGGGAAGTCCTGATGCTGTACCACAATATCTGCGCCAAGCAGCATCCACCTGTTCCATTCGTCGAGCGTGCGGTAGCGTTCGCCCACTTCCTTGCCGGTCATACCGTCGTACAGCGATGCGGCCGGATCATCCCTTATCGCAAAATCGAACAGTTTTGCGGCGGAGGAAGATGCCGCCGACCCGCCCAAGAACTTCCAGCCTTTGAGCTTTGGGGCCAAGGAACCCAACTCTTTCAGCGACAACGGCATAGATCTGAGGTATTTTCCCGGCACGGTATTTCCGGAAAGGACGACGCTGACGTCGGCGTCAGGCATCTTCTTTCCTTTTCTTATCATGTCCGCCGAGACATATTCGACCGCCGCCCCGGCGTCGGCGGACGCTCCCGCTATCGATCTGATCATCGGCGAAATGTAGGGAGGGACCCCCAGCGCGGCAGGATCGTCGATATAGCCGTCGATCAGAGCCACTTTGATATCTTTGGTCATGTTCGACATCAGAAGCGTAAAGTAGGTATAAATATGAATAGTGTAATCAAGGTGTTTGCAATTCGCAGATTATTTACGAAATTCGTAAAAAAATGGAGGTTGACATATGAGTAACGACCAAGAAATGACGATAGAAGAGCGTCTTGAAAAAGCAAAGAAGCCCGGAAAGGACGCTATGATATTGCATAAATATTATGGTGGAAAGATAGAGATAACACCAAAGGCATGTGTAAGGTCATTCAATGACTTTGCGATATGGTACTCGCCCGGCGTTGCCGAGCCGTGCAAAGACATTGCAAAGAATCCCGAAATGGCATACGAGCATACCTGCAAATGGAACACCGTAGCAGTGGTATCAGACGGCACACGCGTACTGGGTCTGGGGGACATAGGGCCGGAGGCCGCGATGCCCGTGATGGAGGGTAAATCAATGCTCTTCAAATACCTAGGCGGCGTGGACAGTATCCCCATCTGCCTCGACACGAAGAACCCGGAAAAAATCATAGAGACGGTCAGGCTGATCGCACCGTCCTTCGGAGGAATAAATCTGGAGGACATCTCGAACCCGAAATGCTTCGACATCCTGGATGAGCTCAGAAGAGACTGCAAGATCCCGGTATGGCATGATGACCAGCAGGGGACCGCATGCGTGACCGTTGCGGCCGCAATCAATGCGATGAAACTCGTGGGGAAGAAATTCTCAGACGCGAACCTGGCGGTCGTCGGCGCCGGAGCGGCCTGCATTGCAATAGCGAGGCTTCTGCTTGCGACGGGATTCGACCCGAAGAAACTCTGCATGTGCGACTCGAAGGGCATACTTAACCTCAGCAGAGAAGAAGTGAAGAACGAGTTCAAACAGAAATGGGAAATATGTAAGAAGACGGACGGCGCAGGAAAGACCGGAGGAATAAAGGAAGCGATGGAAGGCGCGGACATACTCATAGCTGCATCCAAACCCGGCCCGGGGACCATCCCGGCGGAGTACTGCAAGAAGATGGCCGATAACCCAGTGGTCTTCGCGACGGCGAACCCGATACCGGAGATGTGGCCTTGGGAGGCCAAAGAGAACGGCGTCAAGATCTTTGCGACAGGCCGCTCGGACTTCCCCAACCAGGTGAACAATTCGATGGGATTCCCCGCTATATTCCGCGGCGTGCTTGACGTAAGGGCGACTACGATCACAGACGAGATGTGCATCGCCGCAGCTGAAGAGTTAGCGAAATGCGCCGAAGAGAAGGGAATAAATGAAGAATACATCATCCCGAAGATGAGCGAGATAGAACCGTTCCTCAGAGAAGCGGTGGCGGTCGGACTCAAGGCGCAGGAGCAGGGCGTCGCCCGCCTTAAGCTCACCAGGCAGGAGCTTTTCGACAGAGTGGACTACATGATAAGAAGGTCGAGATCAATGACCGACCAGCTGATGAAGGACGGATTCATAGCGGACGCGGACCTGGCATTCAAGTAAACTTTAAAGGGGGGATACCCCCTATCTTTTTTTGATTTATGATGGGAAAATTAACGTTACTGCGCCGTCAATCGACAGACACCATGTCAAGGACAGGGCTCGGCAAATATGCGGACAACGTTGAAAGGTGTCTCAAGAAAGAAGGTGCCGAATACGATGTGATATATTTTGACATAGACCTCAGCAGAGGTCGCGTAGGTCTGTTCGTCAACGGCATCATAAAACCGCTCATATCTGTGCTTAAGACCGGATCGAAAGACGGAATATTCCACGCCGCAGACGAGCTGTGCGGGATGTTCTTCCCGCTGATCAGGGGAAAGAAGGTCCTGACCCTCCATCATGTCATAAAGAAGGGAGAATACAAGGGCAATCTGTACTATGTGATGTGGATGATCGCGACAGCCGTCTCGATATGGAGCGCCGACAGAGTGATCGCAATATCGGAACCGACCAAAAAGGAGATACTGAGAAAATTCAAGGTGGACCCGGAAAAGGTGGTCTGCGTCATAAACGGCATCGATGAGATGTTCCAGATCGAAGAAGGCGTAGAGAAAGAGAAGACGATAGGGTGCATGGGCATGCTGATACCCAGGAAGAACATGTCCTCTGCGGTCACGGCGTTCAAGATGCTCCATGACCGCCCCGGTATGTCGGAGTACAGCCTGGAGATATGCGGGAACGGTCCCGAAAAAGACAAACTTCTCCGCATGGCGGAAACGTTCGGCATAAGCGACAAAGTAAGATTCGTCTCCAATCTGAGCGACAGCGAAATATTACGATTCTACAACCGCTCTGCGCTGTTTTTCAATACGTCTCTGCATGAGGGAATCGGATTGGTCACAATAGAGGCTCAGAGGTGCGGAACTCCCGTGCTGCACCTTAAGGGCGCAGACATACCCGAAGAAGCGACAAGACTATCCGTACCCTGTGCGAACGAGGAAGAAATGGCCGAGTCGGCATATGAACTGTTGAAGAACAAGACAGAATACGAAAGAATAGCAAAAAGATCAAAAGAATACGCCGACACATTCGGAAATGAGTTCTGCCAGCAGTATTGCAGAGTAATAAAAGAGCTGGAGTAAATCCTCTTAAGAAGGACGAGGGCGAACGGTCAGACCTCTCCGTCAGATCCGCGGTCTGAAGAATGACCGGAGGAAGACCGCCCGTGTTCTTTGACGCCGTTCCAAGCGATGCGGAGAACATAGTATGCCATTATCAGCAGGACAATGTTCCTGGCCAATATTATCAGGAGCCCCGGGTCCCCGATGCTGCCCTCAGCGCCATACAGGTAGATGTTCACAATAAAGTTCAGCAGAGTGAGCACAATGAATGCCGCCGAGAGGATCGCCAGCCTTTTTTTGACGATCTCTCCGATCGGTAACATGAGAAGGAACATAATGAAGGGGATCGCCCACAACACATACTGCGCAGAGAATACCAGCCCCGCCGCCAAGAACAACAGGATGGAGAGCAAGGCGCCGCAACCGAAGACGATCATTTGGCAGTCGGCATTGCCCCCCGTCTTCCGGTTCTTGAGCAGTAAACAGGCGTATGCGGCATACATGGCCAATATGCAAATGCCCATCAGCAGCGTCATGTACGGCGACACCGCATCGGGCCAGGCGCCAATAAGGTTGAATGAGCCGAAACCGGGCTCGATCCACGCCTGAGTAAAGCCGAACATTCTCGCAAGTGAAATGAATGATGCGGCAAC
>JAISPV010000056.1 GCA_031274665.1 Candidatus Methanoplasma sp.
AGAGGGAGAAACTCGGAAGTCTCAAGAAGGGGGAGGTGGCCACATATGTCATCGGAACGGAGAATTACGGCTCGGACCTTGATTCGTTCATATCCGCCCTTTCCGGCCCTGAAAATGAAAAGGCGACCCTGAAGAAATTCTTGACTTCGACATCGGAATCCGTTGTCATAAAGAACGGCAAGACCTCGGAGGTCCTTACGTATCTGTGGGATGATCACTGGAGGGAGATCATAGCGGCTCACACTTCGCAGAAGATCGCGGAGAAGATCTTCGAAAAACCCAAGTACGCACCGACGCAGGTGCTCAGCGAAGCGTACAGCGTATTCATTTCCGCCGACGTGGTAGCGAACCTTCCGGAATTCAGGAAACCGAAACCGATGACCAGATTCTCTGACACCCTGGCCAAGGCAGCGAAGGTCGGAGGAAGCGACCTTGTCATCAAGACCATGGCATCGGAAACGCTGAAGGACCGCAAATACCGGGCGATCTCTACTGCTTTCATCCTTGCGGCAGACCCGAAAGCTGAACTCCCCCTGCACCTAAGCGCCGAAGAAAAGGATTGCTCGAATTTCCTTGTACCTTTCGCGAAGGCAGTGATAGAAGCGAACGGCGAAAAATACCGCGATGCGATGAACACTCTTCTGACGGCAAGCGGTTCCGGCGAGTCCGTTTAAAGTATCCTGACATCGGCGACGTAGTGGGAAACGGACGGAGCGAAGGACTTCACTTCCCTTATCCGCTCTATCTCATAATCCACGATCGCAGCCTTTGCGAATATTTCCTCTACCTTTTCTTTGTATTCATTTATGTAAAATGTGTCGTGGTAGTGGATGGTCCCGCCTCTCTTCACGATGTCCAACGCCTTTGGCAGAAAGGCGGATGTTGTCTGGACGTACCCCATTATCACCCTGTCGGCGAACCTTTTTCCAAGCATGCTCCTGTTGTCCCCCAGGATCGGTATCACCCTTTCCGAGACGCCGTTCCGTTCCAGGTTCTTTAACAGATACCGATAGGAATGGGGGTTCTTTTCGCAGGCGAACACCTTCCTGGCGCCGGTGAATTTGGCTATGGGCAGGGTGAAGTACCCTATTCCCGCGAACATGTCCACCACCGTCTCTCCTTTGCAGTCTAACTCCTTCATACGCATCCTTTCGTCGATGTTCCCCGAAGCGAACATTATCCTGCTTACATCGAATTCATAGAATATGCCGTTCTCCAGTCTGACCGATTCGGTGTCGCTTCCGTAAATGACCTCGGTGCTGGGCTTTCTCAATTCCCCCGTTATCCCGTAGGCGTCGGCACACACGCTCTTCGCGCCGAGGATGCCGGCATACGCCTCCCCTATCCTTCTTTTGTAAGGCAGGCACTTCTCGTCCATCTTCAGTATCACCACATCCCCCACATACTCCCATTTCGTCGGCAGGCACGATACGATCTCCGGGGGGAGATCTGCCAGTTCTTCCGTAATGCGTTCCTGCGGCCTTCTTCTTTCCATGGTATACGCCGGCCCTTCCGCCAGTTCATATCCCATCCCGGTCATCTCATCTTCCCTGCCGGGGAGGATCGGGACCAGCCTGTGGCCTCCGTCCTTGCTTATCTTTGCCGATCTGTCGACTATCCCCAGCTCCATAAGGTAAGGGATCACGTAGGACGCTTCCGACGACCCTATGCGCACCTGCTTCACTGTTTTCATATGACCGCCCGCATAATGATGGGGAGGAACCTGATGCCGACCCCGGGGTTCCTCAGCATGGGGAACGCGACGCTGCTCGGTCTGTCCAGATCTATTCTGCCGAGCACCGAGCGCATATCGTCCCTGTCGATTATTCTGAATATCTTATCGAGGTCCTTGTCGGACAGGTTCGTGTACATCTTTCTTATCCTGTATCCTCTCGACAGTTCCTTTCCTATCTCCTTCTTCCATCTTTTTTCATATTTAGAAAGATTCTTTGAAGAAAGATCGTTCTCGCAGAGACTTTCTCTTGCGGTCTCTGCCAGAATGGGCGCCGCTTTGTTTATCGGATACAGTCCGCCGCCCGAAACGGGTTTGACCTGTCCTGCGGCATCCCCTATCAGAAGGGTCCTTTCCCCAAAGGTCTTGGGTCTTCCCCCGAGCGGTATCTTTCCCGAGTACTTCGATACCACATCCCCGCCGTTGATGCCGGAGGCCTTCATCAGTTTCTTCAGATGATCGCTGGGCGTGCTGCCCGTCCTTCCTTTTATGCAAAGGCCGACCCTCACCATGTCCCCGTAGGGTATCTCCCAGCTGAAGAACCCCGGCGCGAATTCCGACCCTACCCTAAGGACCATCACGTCATCGTGTTCCGGCCTGTGCCTCACGTCGGCCCCGATACCGTAAATGTATTCTTTCGGAGGGTTGCCGCCTAAGGACGCCGCCACGACCGAACTGTGGCCGTCGGCGCCGATGATCAGCCTGGAGCTTATCTCTCCGCAGTTCGTTACGGCAGAGGCTCCGTTCTCTGACAGCCTGATGCCCGAACACTTCACCCCGTATCTTATTTCAGCTCCGTTGTCGATCGCTTTCTCGGCAAGCTTCCCGTCGAGGTCGGCCCGGTCGACGAGCATTACTTTTGTGTTGTCGAACCTCGCCTCGAACCTTCCCCCGCCCGGGAATATCACGTCGGCGCCGGCGATCCTGTTCAGGATGTCCGGGGTTACGCCGCACATATCTACCGCATCTTTGGTCAAAAGTCCCGCACATTGTACTGGGAGGCCGGACACTGCGTGCTCCTCTAGAACAACGACATCGTGGTCCCTCGCCAGAAGGCCGGCCGCTATCGTCCCGGCAGGGCCACCGCCGACCACTGCCGCATCATGCATGCTTATCACATCATTTTTTGGACTTTTCGTAGTCCCTGATGAAGTTCTGTATGCCTTCGTCCGTCTTGGGGTGGGATACCATCTGCAGCAGCACGTTGTACGGAATGGTGGCGATATCGCATCCTATGGATGCCGCTTCGAGGACATGCATCGGCCCTCTGATGCTTGCCGCGATCACCTCCGTGTCAAAACCATAGTTAAAGAACACACCGACGATCTGGGCCAGAACATCGGCCCCGCTCATGCCGATGTCGTCCAGACGCCCCACGAAAGGGGATACGTATCTGGCTCCGGCCTTTGCCGCTAGCAGCGCCTGCTGCGCCGAGAAGATCAGCGTCATATTCACATCGATGCCTTCCTCCGCCAGCACTTTCGTCGCTTTGAGGGATTCGACGCACATCGGAAGCTTGACATTGATATTGGGGTGGATGGAAGCGAGTTCGCGGCCCTCTTTTATCATGCCGTCCGCATCGAGCGACATGGCCTCTGCCGATATCGGAACGTCTACGATCGCGGCTATCTCTTTGACCCTCGTTCGGGTGTCCGTGCCCTCCTTTGCTATCAGACTCGGGTTGGTGGTGACCCCGTCGAGGATCCCCCAGCTGTTTATCTCTTTTATCATGTCAAGATTCGCCGTGTCAATGAAGATCTTCATCTTTTCAACTCCTTCTTTCTCTCCAAGACCCTCTTTGCCGCCTCCGCGATATCCGCCGGGGTCAGCTTGTATCTCTCAAAGAGCTGGCTCGGGGTCCCCGATTCCCCGAACGTATCCTTCGTGCCTATCATCTCAAGGGGGGTCGGCATCTCTTGGGCAAGGAATTCGGCTACTGCCGATCCCAGGCCCCCGATGACGGAATGCTCCTCCGCCGTCACCAGACAGCCTGTCTTTTGTAAAGAGGTCCTCAGGGTGTCCGTGTCCAAAGGCTTTATCGTGGACATGTTGACCACTTCCGCGTCGATGCCCTCTTCCAGAAGGGCTGCGGCGGCCTCTATGCAAAATGCCACCATCTGGCCGGTCCCCACGAGCGTCACATCGTCCCCTTCCCTGAGGACAGAGGCCTTCCCAATGACAAAAGGAATGTCGTCCGGTGTTACCGTCAATGACTCCGAGCGCCCCATCCTCATGTAGACCGGGCCGTTGAATTCCGCTATGGCCATAGTCGCAGAGTATGCCTCATATGCATCCGCCGGGGATATGACGGTCATGTTGGGAAGCGCCCTCATTATCGCAATGTCCTCGAGGGCCTGATGGGATGCCCCGTCCTCTCCCACGCTTATCCCGCAGTGGGTCGCCACTATCTTCACGTTCAGTTTGGGGTAGGCGACCGCCTGCCTTATCTGTTCCCAGCATCTCCCGCTGGCGAACACGGCAAATGTCGATGCGAACACAGTTTTCCCGGATGCCGCCAGACCTGATGCGACGCCGATCATGTTCTGCTCCGCTATCCCTATCTGGATGAACCTCTCCGGTGCCGCCTTCCTGAATTCCGATGTCTTCGTGGAGTCTGCGAGGTCGGCATCGAGCACCACCACGTTCGGGTCCTTCTCCGCAAGGTCGGCAAGCGCTTTTCCGTAGTAGTTCCTTTGAGCGAGTTTCATTCCGGCCATGTCCTGCACTCCAGTTCTTTCATTGCTTTGTTCTTTTCATCGATCTTGCAGGTCTTCCCGTGGAAGTCGCGGTTGTTCTCCATGAACGAGACGCCTTTTCCTTTTACCGTGTTCATTATTATTACGGTCGGGTTCGCCTCCGCTTCCTTCGCTTTTCTGAAGGCCTCCACTATCTGGACCATACTGTGCCCGTCAATGACGATGACGTTCCATCCGAAGGCCTTCCACTTCTCCGGCAGAGGGTCCAGCGATATCGCGTTCTCGGTACAGCCGGTTATCTGCAGTCTGTTGCGGTCCACGATCGCTATGAGATTGTTAAGATGATACTGGTGGGCCAGCATTGCCGCCTCCCAGTTCTGTCCGCTCTGAAGTTCTCCGTCGCCGAGCAAACAGAATGTTTTGTAATCCTTATTGTCAAGTTTTCCCGCCAGTGCAATGCCGCACGACATGCTCAGTCCCTGGCCCAATGAACCTGTGGACATCTCCACTCCCGGCACTTTTCCTTTGACCGGGTGTCCCTGCAGGTTTGAATCCATTTTCCTCAGGGTCAGGAGTTCGTTCTTCGGGAAGTATCCCGATTCGGCAAGCGCAGCGTAAAGTATCGGCGCAGCGTGGCCTTTCGAGAGAATGAATCTGTCCCTTTCCGCCCACTGCGGATCGGCAGGGTCGTGTTTCATGACCCTGAAATACAGTACCGCCATCAGATCAGCAGATGAAAGCGAGCCTCCGGGATGTCCCGATCCGGCCTCCGAAGTGGCCTCTATGACATCCTGCCTAAGGATCCTGGCTTTCGTCTCCAGTTCTTCTAACGTATAGTCCATGACAACCACTGTGTTTCTCAATCGCTCTCTATCCTCGGTGCGAGGAAATACACCACCTTGGCCTCGCCGCCGGCCAACCCGAATACCATTTTCACCGGATAATCGCTGTCCAGCTCCACCCTTATCTTGGTCCCGGACGGTATCGCCTTCACAAGATTAGAGAAATAGTCCAGAGGGAACAGACTTTGCACTTCGGAGGGTACTTCCAAACTCTCTATGTCGGTGCCTGCCAGTTTCAGGCTCGCGTCGTCGGTATCGCCTTCACAGGACAGCTCGAAGAACCCCGGGTCTGCCTTCAGAGATATGTGATCTGATATGGACTCGGCCGCCCTTATGCCTTTCTGGAGCTGATCCACCAGCATCACTGCGTTCGCCGAAAGCGTCAGCTGCGGGACTTTCGGGTCGCTCATGCTTGAGGTCTCCACCAAGTTCATTGATCTTGTTATGTTCCCTATTTTGAAGATGAACCTTCCTTTGCTCTCATCCTGTTCCATGGCGATGATGTCGCCGGGGCCTGCCAGCTTAAGGACCGTCTTGACCTTGTCCAGATCGAGACCTATCTCAGTGCTGCTTGCGGAGTATGATTCAAAGGCCTTAGCTCCTATATTGAGCTCGATCATCGCTACGTGCGCCGGATCGACCGCCTTCAGCGTCATTCCTTCCGGAGTGATCGCGAACTTTACCTCATCAATGAGTGTCGAAACGATGTTGACCAGTCCCTTGAGTGTTTCCGATTTTATCTCTGCTTTGAACATTTACTCACCAACATCCATCCTGAGGTTCAGTATTCTCTCCACGA
>JAISPV010000074.1 GCA_031274665.1 Candidatus Methanoplasma sp.
CCTATCCCTTTCAGCATGATGAGTCGAAGGAAAGGGAGGCTCTTCTCGATGTAAAGCCTGGCCATCCTGTAAGAGAGCGTTATGTTCCCGCTGCGGCTTATCTCCGCTTCCAGATCGTAAAGCTGCTGGTCCCTGTCCAGGCACGCGATCAGAAAAAGCTTTAGCATATCGAGGGCGCTGCATTCCCTTTCGGAGATAGCGGCTTTAATGCGTTCCTCTTCTCTTTCGACGAGAGCATACACTACGGCATCCAATATCTCTTCTTTGGACTTGAAATAATAATAGAGGCTTCCTTTCGACCCTTTCCATTCTTTCAGGATATCCTCTATCGTCGTGTTCTCATAACCGTTCCGGACGAAGAGTTCGGTGGCCGCGGCGATTATCTCGTTCTTCGTATCGCTGCTGTTCTTGTTCCGCGCCATGTAAATGTCACCGTTACAATTAAACCGAACGTCGGTTTAATTATTTAGACATTGTCATATCGTTCGTATCCTGTCGTGACAGAAGGCGGCGTTCTCTTGAAAAGGTCTGCATCAAACGATGTTCTCGCCAAGTATTATCTTTGGCATCGTTGTCAGACAGCGCGTCCACCTTTTGTAGAATAACTCAAGGGCTGGTTTTGCAAGCCTCCCGTGGGCCTCCTCGTCCTCGAGGACCAAATACAGCACATATGTGACCTTATCGACCTGTCTCGTTAAGCGGATCGGGGGCTCCCCATCTCTGACGGCGTTGAAATCTTTCTGCCTATGAGTGCGTTTGATATATTTTACTTCAATAACGCCCGGCATTGTCATATAGTATTCGGCGACCTCTTTCATGAGAGTCTCTATCTCGTCCTGCTTATCCAGCTTGGCCTCGTATATGCAGATCTCGTTGAACATACTGCCCATTAGGCAGTCTGCTCATATATACCTCGTTTAGGTTCAGATCTTCGCTTCAGCGTATGGTTCTAGATACAAGGGATCTTGGAAAGGACCTGATTTTCTAAACAGTAATGCTGCAATCTATTTTGCGGTTCATTTTATGTTCTCTGACAGAATGGTGGACCGATCCGGCTCGAATCACGTAAAGATGCCGTGTTTACCGTAGCTGCCCTCATGCTGTGCGCAGTATGAGGGCGGTTGCGGGATCCGTCTTTCATTTACGAACTGCGTATTGGAACGAGCACTGCAAGAACACTGCATCAATGTTTTCGCTATTGCGGGATTCCGGATATCGGACTCGAATAATTTAAAACGAGGATCTTCGAGGATAGTCGGGAACATCGCCCACCTGTTCCCAAACGATCTGGATGAGACGATACAAAAGCTGATGGTGAACACAAGGAACAGCAGCACCGTCGTCCGCTGGGGAAGCGCGTATGCGCTCGGGAGGATAATTCAGATCCCAGTGTACGCGAACAGCGGATTGTATGAGATATTGCGTGATCTGTGTGCAAGTGAACAAGAGAACGGCGTGAAAGGCCAGCTGCTGAACGGACTGAAAAAAGCGGACAAGCTGCGGAAATGAACACTGCGGCGTTCAGTCCTCGGGACCCTCATCCTTCACATACTGCATCGCCCAGCCCATGCCGGCCGCTATCGGTATGAAAATAAGGTAGATCGGATTGTTGTTGATGGTGTATGTCAATACGAATATCGCCACACCCACGACGGCGCCGATGATGGCTCCGTATTTCATATTTGTCTTCTTTCTTTGTGATACCATGGTCATACCTTCCTTTCAAGCATCTCTTCTACCGCGGAGACCATCTTGTCGACGATCTCCTTCGCGGCTCCGGTGTAATTGGCCGGGTCCATCACAGAAACGATCTCTTTTTCGGACATCACGCTCTTGACGTCATCCCTTTCCAGAAGCGCATCCTTCAGGTCGATGCCTTTTTCTATGGCGGTCATCGATGCTTTCCTTACGATCTCGTGCGCCTCCTGTCTGCCGACGCCTTTCTCAGTAAGCTTCATCATCACCGGCTCAGCCATGATGAGGCCTCGGGATGTTCCGATATTCCTAAGCATCTTGTCGGCGTGTACCTCCAGCCCGGAGAAGACCCTGTCCATTCTTATGAACATCTCGTCCAGAAGTACGAATGTATGGGGGAGGGTGAACCGTTCTGCGGAAGAGTTCGAAAGGTCTCTCTCGTGCCAAAGCACCTGGTTCTCGAAGGTAGGGATGACGAATCCCCTCACTATCCTTGCCAGCCCGGTGATGTTCTCGGAGTTGATGGGATTCTTTTTTTGAGCCATTGTCGAACTCCCGACCTGTTTCTCGATATCGAAAGGCTCGGACGCCTCCCCGATCTCTGACCTTTGAAGATTCCTTACCTCAACGGCATATCTTTCGAGAGATGTCGCGATGTTTGCCAAAAGACAGATCAATTCCGTATACCTGTCGCGGCCTACCACCTGCGTAGCTGCAGGTTCGTATGTGAGGCAAAGTTCCTGCATCACATGTATCTGGATAGCACTGAAGTTCTTTCCGAGGGCCGCGCCGGTACCGACGGCGCCGGCTATCTTTCCGGCACAGGCGCGCGGTATTATCTCGAACAGCCTTTCCTTATGCCTCAGCATCTCTGCTATGTAACCCGCGATCTTGAACCCGAATGTGATGGGGATCGCAAATTGCGCGTGCGTCCTTCCGACCTGCAGCGTATCCCTTTCTCTTTTCGCGATCTTTGCAAATGTGCAGAGAAGAGCATCAACATCGTCATGGATGATCTCAAGCGCATCCTTTATCTGGAGGGCGGTCGCCGTGTCGATGATATCGTTGGACGATGCGCCAAGGTGCACGTATTTTCCCGCATCCCCTCCGCACTGTTCGGTGATCGCTTTGACGAGCGCCATCAGGTCATGGTTCGTTTCTTTCTCTATCTCTTTGATGCGGGCCACTTTGATGATATCCGATGTCGCTACCCGTTCGATCTCTTCCGCGTCTTTTTTGCTGATGGTGCCGGCTGATGCCTGCGCTTTTGCAAGCGCTGCTTCCACCTTGATCTGGTATTCGATGCGGCCTTTCTCCGAGAAGATCGCTTTCATCTCGTCGCGGCCGTATCTGTAGTCAAGAGGGCAAATAGAACTGTCCATTTGATATCGGATGTTGGATCGAATAAGATTATTTATATTCTGTGAAAGAAGGGTCTGCGGAAAGAGCACATACGATCTCTCCCCGCCCGACACAATGTCTTTATTAACTGAATATAAAGTCAAACAAAGGCCAGCGTTATTTATATCAAAAAATACCTAACTGGTGCAATGGCACAGCGTGAGGATATCTATTGGAATACATTCCTGCCGGTGTTCTTTGCGAGAGTGTCCGATATCCTGAAAAAAGAGATGACGAAGGAATTGGAGCCTCTCGGCCTCACCAGCGCCCACGGGATATACATAATGGGGCTTACCCTGAGAGACGGCCAGACCATGGTGGGGCTGTCTCAATTTTTGGATATGGATGTTTCCAACACGAACCACGTTATCAAAGTACTCAGGTCGAAAGAACTGGTCTATGACGACAGAACTTCCGAATCAAGCAAGAAGTTCAAGATATATCTTACCGACAAAGGAAAGGAGCTGGGGCTTCACCTCATGGATTTTCAGACCGGTTACATGAACAGATACTTCAACGGAATATCCAACGAGGAGATAATCACCCTCCGTAATCTTTTATTGAAGTTCCTGAGGAACATAGACCCCGATCTGGATAATTACATGCTCTGCAGATACCAGGACCCGTTCTACACATACCTGCACGTTGACCTGGGCGAAGACCTGCCCTATCATGTCATGAACCATCTTAAGAACAAAATGCCTTCAGCAGATGCGGAAGAGGAAGAGAAAGACTCTAAAAGCTGATCCGGCTCGTTGCCGCCGCAGTTGTTCTTAACATACTTTTCGGCCACCGATAAGGCCGTCCGGCCCCTTTCACCGTTTTCGTTCGGAGCCCTAATTGTCTGAACTCCAGACCTATCCCTGAGGGATGCGGTCCGTTCCGCGTCGGGCATCGTCTCCGGGTATCGAGACGATGTTTGTGCTGAACGGCTCTGCTATGCTCAGCGATGCTCCGTATTTGCAGGCGATGTCGCAGACGTCATCATCGTTTGCCGCCGAGTCCTGGCGGCCGTGATCGCAGTAGATAATAGTTCCGATGAGATCGCATTTGAATATCCCGACCATAATGGCCTCAATGTGCCCCGCTACGGCGGCGGCCTCATCATAATTATCGGAATATGTGACCACGATAATGAGTTCCTTTCCCGGGGGCAGGGTAGAGACGCCGTTGCCGTCTATAAAAGAGAACATTCTGTCCTCGAACATCCTGTATGCCCATGACTTCTGGTCAAAGTATAAGGGTGTCGAGACGATGAGCGAGTCTGCCGTGCGTATATCTTCCAATACTTTCGACAGGTCGTCTCCCATAGCGCACTTCCCGGTCTTTTTGCATTCCATACACGCCATGCAGCCTCTTGCATGCATTTTGCACAGATAATGGAGAGAGAATGTGTTTGTGGTAAGGCACATCGCCCCGGTCATGATCTTGTTCACGATCGTGTCCGAGTTGCCCTTCGCTCTGTTGCTCGAAATGATCGAAACCACTTTTCCCATAAGGGCCGATACAACACCTTTGCTATAAAAAACAGTTCAATTATCAAAAAAAATTTATAAAACTATTCATCTTTAATAATTAAATCATATTCATTTATGATGTATTATTCAGCATTATTATATATGTAATACGCATTTTGACCCTTGCACCAAAAGAACACGGAGGAAAAATGAGGCTGAATCTGTATCCGGGAAAGCAGACGATGCACTGTTAGAGGCGGGGAATTTTCACATCTTACGGCATCGAAGCGATCAAAAAAAGACCTTGGATGTCCTGTCTAACCATAGTATTTAAATCTCCGACGAAGAGGGGAAGAGGTTTTTTGAGAGAACCGGTCGCAAGAATATCTCTATTTTTTTCGTGTTTAAGCAGAAATTTTTTCGTGATCCGATCAGAGATCACAAGGAAAAACTAAACAAAAAAAAAACAAAACGGAAGTTGGAAGAAATGACAGACAATAAAAAAGCACTGTTTGATGCGATGGTGGCCTACAAAGTACCAGGCATCCAAGCAGCAGTAGACAAAGCAAGGAAAGACGGACTTTCAGCCAGTCAGATCATTGACGCCATGGGTGAGGGGATGACCGAGGTCGGCGTCATGTTCGAGAGAGGGAAACTGTTCCTGCCGCATGTCCTCAGCGCCGCGCAGGGAATGAAGAACGCAATGGACGTACTCGGGCCCGAACTTCAGGCGAGCGGGGACGCGAGCACAAAGAGGGCTTCCGTTGTCATGGGGACAGTGGAGGGAGACGTTCACGATATCGGAAAATCGATATGCTCGACCATGCTGCAGTGCGCGGGATTTGACGTGCACGATCTGGGCAGGGATGTGGCGAAGGCCGAATTCATAAAAGAGATCAAGGACGGGTGCACCATGTGCGGAATGTCCGCGCTCATGACAACAACAATGACTGTCCAGAAAGATGTCATCGAGTTGCTGAAGCAGGAAGGACTTCGCGACAAGGTCATCGTAATGATCGGCGGCGCTCCCGTCACACAGGCATACGCAGAGAAGATCGGGGCGGATATCTACGGAGAGACCGCAAGCGAGACTACGCGTAAAGCCAAGACGATATCGGAGTGAGGCGATCAAATGACGCAATTCTATACAAGGATGGGTGACGGAAAGAGGGTCACGATGGCCAAAAAGGAGATCATGTGCGATATTGAGGACGGTATCGCCGATGCGGTCGATATGGGAGGCGTACCCGCCCTCAGTCAGAACGAGATCGATATGCTCTTCGAGATCATTTCAAACAAGAACCGTATCGTCGGCGTCGAACCCGGGAACGAGGTCGTACTTTCATATGACATCGGACAGCTGGATTTCACAGGCGATAACGGGAACAGCGGCAACGGTGTCGACGTGGGGAGGCTGGAATCCGCGCTTTTGCACGAAAGGGCGCTCGGCGCAGACACTTTTGAACTCGCTCACGCCGATTACAGCATAAAACCTGTGAAGCCGGTCATTGCGAACGAGATGCAGACAATGGAGGAGATCCAGAACGAGATCGTCGCCCCGTTCTTCTACGGCGCGATGCCGAACGGAGGGCTGTACTACGCACCCGACGGACCGTACGGGAACCCGGCAGACCTGATGAGGGAGTTCAAAATAGAAGAGGCGATGACCGCCGCGGAACTCACCGCCAACCACTTGGCAAAAGACATAGAATATGTCGCGACGAGGATGGTGACGGCAGGAGCGGACGGATTTAACTTCGATACAACGGCATCGGCGGGAGACGCGGATTTCGTAGGCACATTGAAGGGGGTCGCAGCTCTCAGGAGAGAATGTCCCAATACATACATCATGGTCGGTATGGCCGGGGAGTCGGTAATGGGCATCCACGGATCGATCGAGTATGAAGGGAAGATCGTTGCGGGGACATATCCCCACCAGCAAGTAGTATTTGCACAAAAGGCCGGAGCGAATGTGTTCGGGCCCGTTGTCAATACGAACACGAGCAAGAGCCTGGCGTGGAACCTTGCGCGTTCCGTCACATTCGTAAAAGAATGCGTGAAGGTCGCTAAAATACCCTGTCACGTCAACATGGGAATGGGCGTAGGCGGGATCCCGATGTGCGAGACCGCTCCGCTGGACGCTGTCACCAGATGCAACAAAGCGATGGTCGAGATCGCAAAGGTCGACGGCATATAGGTCGGAGTGGGGGACACAGCCGGAATGGCCGTCCCTCACTACATGGCCTCCGGAATGGGAGGGATAAGGTCCGCCGGCGATCTCGTCGCGAGGATGCAGTTCTCAAAGAACATGAAGATAAAAGATGCGAAGGAGTATGTCGCAAAGAAACTCGGCATTTCCACTCTGGAGATAGCAGATGAGCATGTGATGAGAGAACTCAGGGAGGAGTTGAAGATCGGGGTCGTAACAGGTGTGCCCGGCGCACCGAGAGGCATTGCGGCAAAGATGAACATCGAAAAGATCCTCAACACCAAGATCAACAGCTGCGAAAAGTTCAGAAAGATGACCAGGCTATAAAGGCTGATATTTCAGCCGGGTGCGAGAGCACCCGTATTTATTCCATTTTTACAAACAAAAGAACATCGGTCAGGGGCTTCGTGGACATCGAGGTCCGGAGATCGACTTTCCGCCGTCGCGATGCGTTCATACTTTTTTCATCACGGCGCGTTCAACGAATGATACGTTCACGTTGTGAGCGTTCGTCCGATGTGAACTGTGTTCGGTCATCTCGCTTAACCCAACAACCGCCTTATCGGCCAAGGGCCAGTATCTTCCAGCAGAGTACAGCGGCCATCACGTCCGGGCATCCAGACCTCGTTGTCCCGGACAGTTCTCTTTAATTACCACAGAAACTCTGCTATGAATTTCCATTATGGTGTTTCCAGGGTAGAAATCCTTATAAATGATACCCTTATATAACGAGTTAAAGTGGGCCATACTTATGCTTATGGCCATATTGAACGTCGAGTGATGATTTATGGATGAATTTGTGGAGGAAACACAGCAGGATGATTCTCAGGAAGCACAGCAGCCGGTGTCAGAGGACGCCGGCGCTCTTGAAGAACAGGAAGCGATGATCGAAACATCTCCGGTCGAAGAGACCGTTGAGAAGGCAGAGAACGGCGGACCCCCGGAGGGAGATACGCCCCCGGAAGAGGAGAAGCACGTATCTGCGGAAGAACTCGCCAACCTCGAACAGAAACGCAGCATTCTTAACAACGATGCGGAGAGGCACAGACGCCTCAGGGACGAACTGAACAACCAGACCAAAGAATGGAAAGCAAAGAGGGATGACCTGAACACCAAGGTCCGCGAACTCGTTGAGGAAGCGGGCAAGTGCAGGGAGGAACGGGACGCTTTCAACCAGAAGGTCAGGGAGACCAAGGTCATAAGGGATGAGAAGAACCAGAAGGTCACCGCCCTTAAAGAGCAGATCGCCCAGATGAAGCCGGAGAAGCCCCCCGAGGATAAGAATGAGATCAATGTGAAACAGCTCAAGAAGCAGCTAAAAGACCTGGAATACAAACAGCAGACCGAATCCCTCGGCAAAGACAAAGAGAACGAGATCGTCAAACAGATATCAGTAATCGCCAAGCAGATAGACGAAAGAGAGAAAGCATACGAGCAGAACGGAGAGATCAAAGAGATCATCCGGCAGCTCAGAGATGCAAAGGTCCAGGCGGAGACCGCACACCGTCAGGTAGCGGAACACGCCGAAGCGGCGCAGATCTCACACGATAAGATGCTTAAACTCTATGAAGAAGCGGATGTCCTCAGGAAAGAAGCGGATGCCGCACAGGCAAAGTTCATCGAGTGCAAACAAGCAGCGGACGAAGAGCACAAGAAGCACATCGAGCAGATCAAGTCGGTCCACGAGATGGACAAGGACGTCGCCGGAATAAAGATCAAGAAGACCGCCGCAAAGAAGAAGAAGGTCGACCTGGAGTCCCGGAAAGAGGCAAAGAGCATCTTCGAGCGTTTCAAGGCCGGAGAGAAGCTCAGCACAGACGATCTGATGGCCCTTCAGAAATCAGGCTACCTCTGATCATAAGCCCTGCTCAGGCAGGTTTTTCTAAACTCTTTAAATACAACATTTTGTTTATATTAGAAATCCTTAAATAGCTTTTCAATCAATCAGGTAGTTACGGGGAAAAGGTCAGTTCTGTAGAGTGCATCCCATCCCTTCTGACTGGCTGGCCTGTTCCCGCACTTTATTCAATATTCTAAAATACAACTGAAGCAATAGCGGTATGATCATGGTTCTGGATGGATTGGGAAAATCGCTCAGGGATGTTATTGCGCATATAGGCAGTTCTTCCGTTGTAGACGAAAATCTTGTAAGGGAGATATCAAAGGAACTTCAGCGCGCTCTGCTTCAGGCGGATGTCAATGTCCAGCTGGTGCTTGAGATCACGAACAGGATACAAGAGCGCGCCCTGACAGAGAAGCCTTCTGCCGGCAAGAGTTCCAAAGATCATATCATCAACATCATTTACAAAGAAATGGTTGCCCTTCTCGACAACGGTGCGGGCCTTGCACTGAGGCCGCAGACTATAATGATGGTCGGTCTGTACGGTCAGGGAAAGACCACCACCGCGGGAAAGCTTGCTTTATACTTATCAAAGAAGGGATTCTCCGTCGGGCTCATAGGAGCGGACGTCTATCGGCCGGGTGCGCTGGACCAGCTTCAGCAGCTGGGCGCGAAGATCAACGTGGAAGTTTACGGTGAACCCGGCAACACCAAGGCCGCGGAGATAGTAAAGAACGGCAAGGCAAAATTCTCCGACAAGAAAATAGTGATAATCGACACATCCGGCCGCCATGCGCTCGAAGAGGACCTGATCCGGGAACTGAAGGACATCGCGGAAGTGTCGAAGCCGGACGAGAGGGTCTTGGTACTGGATTCGCAGGTGGGACAGCAGGCGGGGCCGCAGGCGGAAGCGTTCCACAAGGCAGTCGGCGTCACAGGCGTTATCCTGACAAAGATGGACGGTACCGCGAAAGGCGGCGGCGCTCTATCAGCGGTCGCCAAGACCGATGCCAGGATAATATTCATCGGTACCGGGGAACATATACGCGATTTCGAGCCGTTCAACGCAGACCGGTTCATTTCGAGGCTGCTTGGAATGGGCGACCTCGCCTCTTTGGTACGAATAGCGAGGGACGAGATCGATGATGAAGAAGCGGTCGAACAGCTCGCAAAGAACATGCTGTCAGGGAGGTTCACGCTCTCGGATATGTATCAGCAGATGGCAGCGGTCAGCAAGATGGGGCCGCTGCAGAAGGTCATGTCCATGATACCGGGATTCAGCAACATGGAGGATAAGATCAATTACGAAGAATCCCAGAAAAGGCTTGCGAGATACAGAGTGATAATGGATTCCATGACTAAAGAGGAAAAGGACGAACCCAATATAATCAAAGGAAAGCGCATAGAGAGGATCGCCATGGGTGCGGGGACCTCCCCGCAGGAAGTGAGAGGGCTCCTCAAACAATACAACCAGAGCAAAAAGATGATGGGCTCCTTCGGCAAGGACCGCAAGATGCGCAAACAGCTGATGAAACAGATGGGCAACATAGACATGGACGGCCTGCAGGACCTTCAGTGATCGGATGAGATATTTTGTGATCGTCGGCCACAAAGCTGTGACCACCGGAGACTTCAGACTCGATGACATCGCTGGCGGCGCCGGAAGACTCGATATCCTTGTCAGATGCGTCAATTCGGCGTTCTTCCTCAGCCACGAGATAAGACGCGATACCGAATTATTCCTTGTGCTTCAGGGTGGGTGCGATGCCCCGAAGACCGTAAGGTTCGCCGGAGACGAGCTCAGATATCTAAACCCTGACGAAAGGAGCACGTCTTCTCTCATCAGGAACGCCCTTCTGAAAAAGGTCGACAACAAAGAGATAAGGTCTTCGCCCGGAATATACGTTTCCAGATCGTCATTTGAGAATGTGATAGCGGCGCTTTCAGAAAGAGGGAAGCTGATCTATCTGAAAGAGGACGGGACCGATGTGAGAGACTGCATATTACCTCAGGACCCGGTCTTCGTGATAAGCGACAACACAGACCTGACGGAGGAAGAAGAACTCTTCTTGCTGCGGCATGATCCGGAAAAGATATCGGTCGGACCCTTCAGCCTGCATGCGGACCATTGCATGATCCTTGTTCATAACGAGATCGACAGGACCTCATCCTGAATCCTTTTATGTTTAGCGGTAGATGAGGGTGTATGTCCGATCAAACCGAAAAGATACCTCAGCACAGACACTGCAGCAATTGCGGCAAGGCATTCGTCGGCGACGGACATTTCTGCGGCGAAGAATGCAAAAGCTCAGCGGGTGCGGTCGCAAAGAAGAAGATAAGGAAACTCTTCCTCGCCTGGATGGTCATAGTGGGAATAACGGTCGCTGCGGTCGTAATTTATTACATGGCACAGCCGTGAGGGATCGATGAGGTCCGATCGAGGGTTCAGGGAGTGCTGCAAATGATATCCATAGTGGCCGGTACTTTTAACATCCTGCACGAAGGCCATAAACAGCTGATAAAAAAAGCATTCGAGGTCGGAGACGAGGTCATTGTCGGTATAACGACGGATGAGATGGCATCTGAAGGAAGAGAAGAACCTCTCCCTCTTTATCTCAGGAAAAAAGAATTGGAAGCGTTCTTGAAAAAGCAGGATAAACCTTGGGAGATCATAGAGATATTCGATGTCTACGGTCCGAAGGACAAGGTAGACGACGCGGACATTATCGTCGTGTCGGAAGAGACCGTGCAGAATACAAAAGAGGTCAACCGCGAGAGGGGTTCCCGCGGCATCAGGCCGCTTGAGGTCGTAGTGATCCCTATCGTCAAAGCGTACAACAACGAGAAGATAAGCTCCACCGGCGTGATGGAAGGCAGATATTCAAGGGACGGAAGCGTGAATGCGATAAGGGTAGCCGTTGGTTCTCTGAACCGTGTGAAGGTAGAAGCAGTAAGAGCGGTCATGGAAAGGATATTCGGCAAGGTCATCGTCGTCCCGGCGGATGTGAAAAGCGGGGTTCCTGAACAGCCGTGGGAACTCGAGATCCGCACCGGTGCGATGAACCGTGCCGTGGCGGCACTCGGAGATAACGATCTGTCGGTAGGCATAGAGGCCGGCGTCTTTCCGACGGATGACGGGCTCTATGATTTTCAGTATTGTGCGATACTCGACAAGGAAGGAAGGTTCACCATCGGAATAGGGCCGGGATTCAGATATCCGGACGAGGTCGCCGCGCTCGTCACGGACGGTATGACGGTAGGAGATGCCGTGCACAGAGTGTACGGCGAACAGGACATAGGAAAGAAGCAGGGGGCCGTCGGGCTGCTGAGCAGAGGGCTGCTTGACAGAAGATCCCTCACCGAACAATCCGTGGTCTCTGCCATGATACCCAGAATGGAAGATCTGTAAAAGTCAATTCTTCGTCAGCGATACCGCTTTCTCAAGCACCTTTTCTGCGTGTCCCCGGACCTTGACCCCTTTCCAAACGGCTTCGATAATGCCGTCCTTACCGACGATGAACGTGGATCTGATGGTTCCGTACACTTCTTTGCCGTACATTGTCTTGACACCCCACGCCCCGGCCCTTCCGCTCAGGTCATGATCCGGGTCGCTCAGTAATTTTATTTTCAGTGAGTTCTTCTCTTTGAATTTCTGATGCGAAGCAGCTGTATCTTTGCTTACGCCGATAACGGGTATGTTCCTCAGCATGAATTTAGGGTACAGCGAAGAGAGGTCGAGCGCCTCCGTTGTGCATCCGGAGGTCCCGTCCTTTGAATAGAAATAGATCACATATCTTATGCCGTCCAAAGACCTGCTGTCGAATTCTTCGCCGTTCTCATCCTTAAGAACGAATGAAGGGAATCTGCCGCCGACATCCATGTTATCAGAACAGGCTCCCTTCCTTCTCATCTATTATTCTGGTAAGGTCGATCTCGAACATCATCACCGGGTGTGTTATTTCGTAATCCGTCACCACCTTCGGAGATACCTCTCCGAAGAATCCTACGACATCGCCTTTCAGAGAGACGAAGGCTCCTCTCCCCTCGATGAACGTCTTGTATCCGCAGGAGGACACACTGTGGTCGATGCCCATCTCCCGCACTACGGCCTCGGTGATGGACTTGATCTCTGTGAATGAAGTTCTCGACGAAGTTACCCTCCCGCACAGGTGGGGGATGGTGCGGTGTTCGTCGGAGACG
>JAISPV010000079.1 GCA_031274665.1 Candidatus Methanoplasma sp.
CTTTCCCTTCTTCAAAGCCAGTGCGGGATACGGCTCGGGGCCCTTGCTGCGGACCAGATCTTTCGGGAAATTCTTTTCGAAGAAACGCCTTTCTTCGGCAAGGACCTCCGGCTGGCAGAGACAGCACAATCCGCAGCCATCTATGCACTCTGCCTTCCTGCCGCGCACTTCCGAATAATCGATCTCAAGGTTTGCCATAGATATCCTCTCCTATCTTGTCCCCGCAGAATTCTCCGCCGTCGATCTGTACTTCCCCTCTTACAATGACCATTTCCGGGAAGACCGCCTCCCATCCGTCATACGGCGAGTATCCGGCCTTGCTGTGGAGTCTCCTCTCATCAACATTTGTGAACTTTCTCATATCAAAGACCGCAAGGTCCGCGTCGTATCCTTCCTTGATCTTTCCCTTCTTCATTGCGAACGATGCCGCCGGTGTCTCCGAGCCCATGGATACTGCCTGGGTCAATGGGATCGTGTTCTTTCTTACCATGTTCATCACTATCGGTATCGTCGTCTCCACTCCCGGGATCCCGCTTGGAGCGGAATCGAAATCTTGGGACTTATCGGCAAGCGTGTGGGGGGCGTGGTCGCTGCCGAACATAGATATGTTCCCGGCAATAAATGATTTGTAAAGCTTATCTCTTACCGCAGCGTTCCTTATCGGAGGGTTCACCTTGTATTCCGACGCAGAGCATCTGTCGGGCTCGAAGAAAAGATGATGCAGAGCGACCTCCGTTGTGAAACCCAGCTCTTTCGCGATGGAAACGCTTTCCGCATTCGTGTTATGGCAAATGTTGATCTTCATTCCTTTGAAACGCGAAAGTCTTTTTAGGGCGCCGATCTCCGCCTCGACCGGACGGTTCCTCAGATGGTCCCTGCAGTTCTTTTCCTGTTCTTTTTGGATCATTCTTTCGTCCTCGGCGTGAACGCTCACCCTCCTGCCTGTTTTGAATATGCCGTTGAGGGATGACCTGATCTCGACATCATCATTCAGCAGGATCTTTCCGGTCGTCGAGCCCATGAAAAGCTTGAACCCCGGAACAAGCGGCGCGATCATCCCTGCGTTGCATCCGGGAGTGACGGCGGCAAACAATCCGTAGTCTGTATATGCTCTGCCTTTGACATGGGCTTTCTTCTCAAGAAGCGTGTCCGCATCGGTCACCGGAGGGATGGTGTTGGGCATATCCAGCACGCATGTCACCCCGCCGTGTACCGCCGCGTTCGTGCCGGACGAGAAGTCCTCTTTCTCTGTCATCCCGGGATCCCTGAAATGGACATGGGGGTCAACGAATCCCGGAAGTATCACGCCGCCGGTGACATCGATCCTCTACTCCCCTCCTCTGACCGAACAACTTACAGTGGATATCTTTCCGTCCGTGATCCCTATCTCCGAATACGTTATCTGTCCCTTCACGAACGCTCTTCCGCACACGACAAGATCGAAACTCAAGACGTCACTTCCTTACGACATCCCCTCTGGGCGATGTCTCCGAGAATATCTCTCCGCTGAAAGACTCTATGCCTACACCCGGCTCTTTCCATGTGTTCGGGCCGAACCCGGCCTTCATTGACAGATGTCTCAGGAACTCCTCCGTACCCCACCCGAATTCCGCCGGGACCTGGGGAAGCAGCAGCCCCCTTCTTCCTCTGAAAGAAAGTATCAGCCCGTCCCTGCCTATCTCTATCTTTGACAATAACTCTTCGGCGGAACCGTACCTGACCTTTTCCGGAACAGAAAGGATCGTCACCTCGAACGTACACCTGTTGGTCTCGCCGAAGGTCAGGTCCATGAACCTGGGGTCATGGCACGCCGCTTCGGCAGACATCTTCAGTGCATCCCTGAGCGGAAATATCGGTTCCGGGTATCCGATGCATCCCCTCAGATCTCCCGACGGATATTCTGATATCGTCACGAACACCCCCTTCTTCTCGGAGAACCCTTCCGGAAGAGAGGGCTCCGCCCTCTCTCCTTTTGTCTCGGCCTCTGCAAAGCACCTTGCCGCCCTGACCGCGGCGATGCCGTCCTTAAATTCCATCTTCATCGCTGGTCTTTTTCTTGGCCGAGGAGGATCTGGCTTTTGATGAGGAGGTCTTCCTCGGCGTTGACTTTATCTCTACTTTCTCCGGTGCCTTCCTGTCGCTGTCCTTGGAGAAATTCTCCGATGCACTCTTCTTTGCCTCTTCGGCCTTGTCGGCCATATCCCTGAAACAGTCCGGACACGGCATGGCCTTCATCAAAGCGTTCATCCCCATCATGAACTCCATCCCCATTGCCGCGAAGTGTTTCTGCACCTCAGGGTCGGTAAATGCGTCGAATGCACCCTGTGCGGTCTCTTTGGCCTTCTTTTTCTGCTCTTTCGCCAGTTCTTCTATCCTTGACCGCTCTTCGTCGAACGCACTCTTGAAGGATTCCTTCTCCTCCCGGAAGAGCCTTTCCATCCTGTCCTTCTCTTCTTTGAAGAGCCGCTCTATCATTTCTTTGTTCTCTTTGAAGAACTTCTCCAACTCAGGATCGATATACCTCTTGTCCTTTTCACTCATTTTTGACCCTCCTTTTCCTGTCCTCCCTATCTCTCATATACCGAAGGGCGGTCATACGTCTTAAAAAGTTCGTTTTTCGATCATTTGCCGCTTTCCTTTACTCTCTTGAATTTGACCACCAGGTCCTCGCCGTCGAACTCTGCGCCCAGCATCTCCGCATCGCTCAGCGTCATAGGCAGAGCGACCGTTCTTTTATGATCTCCCGCCCTTATAATGACGGAGTTGTTGTTTCCTCTGAACAGCTCGATATCGTCCTTCTCAATGAACGGCATCTTGATGTACAGCATGTCTGTGCCGCCCTCCGACTCGAAGTGCATGGGGCTTGTTTCCGCATACACCTCCGCCGGGTCGGAATCCCCGAAGATCATGTCCGCCATCTCATCAAGCTTCTCGAACCCCCTCAGCTCGGTCTGAAGCTGGTATGCGTACATTATCTTCAGCGGGTCGAAGGCCTCGTGGATAAGTTCCATGTAGTCCTTCTGCTCCTCGAGCTTCTTCTTCATGAAGTTCCCGTCCACCTCGGGCGGCAGGACCTTGTTCACGATCAGGCATTCCACGGTCTTGTTGTAAAGGCACAGATAGGTATATGCGCGCATGGTCTCGTTGATCGGCATCCGCTCGGGGTTCAGGACCAGTCTGATCGTGGTGTTCTCAGGGTCTTCCAGGATCTTTTTGACCATCTCCATGTTGTCCTTGATGTCCTCTATGCTGTCCATCACTTCTCTGGAGGGGAGAGGCACGTCGATCACCTTTCCGACGGTCATTCTGGCAAGGGACACCATCCTCTTGAGCAATCCGAATAGCTTGTCGATGTACCAGTTCGAAACATCCGGAAAGCTGAGAAGTCTCAGGGTCTCGCCGGTGGGAGGCGTGTCGATTATAACAACATCATATTCCCCGCTGTCCTTGAACTGTAGCACATAGAACAGCGCCGCGGCCATCTCCATGCCTGGCAGTATAGCCATCTCCTCGGCGGTGATGTCCTCCACCCCCTGGGAGATCATGAACGCTGAGATGTAATCCCTTATGCTGGACCACTTCGTTCTCATCTCGTGGATGATATTGAGTTCCAGAGCGTCGAGGTTCTTCTCCACGTTGATCACCTCTGCGGAAAGCTTCACATCGAAACAGTCGCCGAGCGAATGGGCCGTGTCGACGCTCATTATCACGGTGCGGTATCCCAGCTTGGCGCATCTGCGCGCCGTCGCCGCTGCGACGGAGGTCTTTCCCACGCCGCCCTTTCCGTTGTAGATTATGGTCCTCATGGTCTTGCCGTGCCCGCAGCGGTCCTTACTGTGCGTTTTCCCTGATGCATCCCCTCTGATCGAGGGTCAGGATCTTCATTGGGATTTCCCTCCCGGACCTTCCGACAGCGTCGCGGGCCACCTTGTCGAGGGAACAGCAGGGTACGGTCATCCTCACGACCGTCAGGCTCTTGGGGTCGTTCTTTGAGAGTATCTCGGCCAGCTTTTCCTTGTAGTCCGTATCGAACTTCGGACAGCATATCATGATCGCCCTTCCCTTGATGAAACTCTCATGCATTTTGGAGTATGCGAACGCGGAGCAGTCGGCTGCCAGCAGGATGTCCGCGCCTTTGAAGATGGGGGAAGAACTTGAGACCAGCTTTATCTATACGGGCCACTGCCTCAGCTCGCCGCAGCCTTCCTCGCTCATATCTATCAGTCCCAGCGCCCCGGTCGCCGAAAGAACGGGCGGAACTCCGGGTATTATGACCCTGGTGTCACTTCCGATGCAGCCGCATGTCTCAATGAAAGATATTGCGCCTCTGGGGCAGGCCGGCAGGCAGTCTCCCAACCCGTCGCAGAAATCCTCCCTTACCATCTTGGCCTTGCCGTCCACTAATCCCAGCGCGCCTTCGTGGCAGGCCTCGACGCACAGCCCGCAGCAGTCACATTTAAACTCGTCGATCACAATACCTTTTGCCATATCGGGACATAATGTTTGCGGAC
>JAISPV010000016.1 GCA_031274665.1 Candidatus Methanoplasma sp.
CGGGGACCTTCTTTTAGACCATGCGGCTGCGATCGCGATCGGCGCGTTCGTCGGTTCGATAATAGGCACGAGGATCTCCAGAACAATAGACGCGGGACATATGAGGAGATACTTCTCGATACTGCTTTTGGTCATATCGGTCGTTATCTTCCTTAAGGCGGGTGGTGTACTGTGAGAACGAACAGCGCCACATCCATTGCCCTGCGGTACTGTCTTTTTGCCGGGATCGCCCTTGCCGCCGCAGGGTTGGTCCTTTCGGAACATGAGCTCGGTGATGCGATCATGTGGACCGGTCTGCTGATCCTGATCGCTTCTCCTTTCATAGGCGTCCTGGTCTCCTGTTCCTTCCTCATAGCCGAAAGGGACTGGAAATGGGCAAAGGTGGCAACGCTGCTGACCGTGCTTATCCTGGTGTTCCTGGCCGCTTCTCTGTTATGGTCCGGAGGCTGAGGCATCCTTGTCCCGGGTGTTCATCTATCTTTCTTTGAGCATCCCTCGCAGCCCGGATCACCGTTATTCGGGCACTTGCTGCATCCTGCGCATCCGCCTTGCTTCACGGACCTGTACGCATAGTACGCTGCAATGATGATGACCGCCAGCACGATCAGCCCTACGATGACGGTCGCAGCGTTAGGCATTCGACCCCCTCCTCCTTAAGAAACCAAATGGTTCCTTCGATATCAGCGCGTATATCAGCCCTGCAAGCGCTGCGACCGCCGGTATGATCCACCATTCCGGACCGTTGCCGAAGAATATCGTGGCGAACTGGTAGATCACCAGAGAAAGAACATACGCCAGCGAACACTGGTAAAGGACCGCTTTTCCGGCATCCTTCCATGACCCGAGCTCCTTCCTGATCGCTCCTACCGCCGCAAGGCAGGGGGCGCACATCATGTTGAACACGAGGAACGAGTATCCCGAGGCCTGAGTAAGCATGTTCCCGATGATGTTCCAGGTCTCTCCTCCCCCGGCCGCATCGGAGCCAAAAAGGACGCCGAGCGTTCCGACGATGTTCTCTTTTGTAAGCAGCCCCGCCAATGTCGCCATTGTGAATTCCCAGTCGTTCCCGAATCCCTGCGGTACGAATATCCACTTAAGCGCGTTCCCGATGTCCGCGAGGATCGAGTCTCCCGCGTTCACCATCCTGAGGCCCCAGTCGAATGAGGAAAGGAACCATACCAGCACGCATGCGAGAAGAACAAGTGTGCCGGCGTTCCTAAAGAATGCCCACACTCTCCCCAGCGATTCCCTGATCACACTGAGGGCGCTCGGCACGTGATAAGGCGGAAGCTCCATTATGAACGGCGAGGGGGTGCCGGAGAACGACCTCCACTTTTTCAATAAGACCCCGGACATCAGGATGCATAACATGCCGAGGAAATACATGGAAACGGCTATCAGGGCGCTCTGCCCGAACAGCGCGCCGGCTATCAGAGCGATCACCGGCAGCTTTGCGGAGCATGGTATGAAAGTGACCGTCATCGCGGTTATCCTTCTCTCGCTCTCTCCTTCGATGGCCCTTGAGGCCATGATGCCGGGGATGCCGCACCCCATGCCCACTAATACGGGGATGAACGATTTGCCCGACAGACCGAATCTGCGGAACAGCCGGTCCATGACGAAAGCCACCCTCGCCATGTATCCGCATTCCCCGAGTACGGCAAGCACAATGAACAGCACGAGCATCTGAGGCAGGAACCCGATGACCGCTCCGACGCCTCCGATGATCCCGTGCACGATCAGCCCCACCAGCCAATCCGCCACGCCCGCGCCGGTGAGCCATCCTTCCGCGGCCGGTATCACTGTGTTCCAAATGATATCATTGAAGTGGTCGGATGCCCAACCGCCGACGGCCCTTATCGCAATGAAATATATCGCGAACATGACGGCCGCGAATATCAGAAGCCCGAACCGGCGGCCGGTCACGATCCTGTCTATCCTGTCCGAACTCGTTTCTTTCTTCTTCGGATGGCCTTTATCGACGGCCTCTCCGACGATCTTCCCTATCAGAGCGTATCTTTTTTCGGCAACGATACCGTCGGCATCGTTGTCCATCCTCTCTTCCATTGAAGAGACGATCGCCTCGATCCTCTCCCGGACATCGGGATCGATGTCCATTCCTGCTCTTTCGTCCCTCTCCAGCAGCTTAAGGGCATACCATCTCTTGACCTCTTCGGGCACCTTTCCGCTTATGACCTCCTCTGCTTTGGAGACGTATTCCTCCAGATCCTTGGTGTATCTGAGTTTGTTCTCTGTTTTGGTGCCAATGACCGAAAGGGCCGCCTTGGCAAGATCCTCGACGCCGTCGCCTTTTGAGGCGGTGGTCTCCACGATCCTGCAGCCGAGTGCTTTCGACAGTTTGTCGACATCGATCTTGATGCCTTCCTTTGCGACCGTGTCCATCATATTGAGCGCGATGACCGTGGGGATGCCGACCTCTAGGATCTGTGTGGTCAGATACAGATTCCTTTCCAGGTTCGCGGCGTCGACGATATTTATCACGGCATCCGGACGATCGTTCAACAAAAAGTCCCTGGATACGATCTCTTCGGGAGAGTAGGCCGACAAAGAATATATCCCCGGCAGGTCCGCTATGACCGTGTCCTCTTTGAACCTGAGGCTGCCCTCTTTCCGCTCCACGGTCACTCCCGGCCAGTTGCCGACCCGCTGGGAGCTTCCGGTGAGCTTGTTGAACATCGTGGTCTTCCCGGAATTCGGGTTTCCTATCAAAGCGATCCTCGTGACCATTATCTCACCTTCTTTCCTGATCCGTGATGTGCCGGCTCGGGCGTCTTAATTTTTTATTGGAGAGAAGAATATCTTTGATGCCATTGTTCTGTCCATCGCTATCCTTGACCCTTTCACATCCAGGATCAGATCTCCGGAGTTCTCGCTTACCACGGTCACATGCACCCCTATGACGAATCCCAGTTCGCATAGGAATCTTCTCGTGTCGTGTCTTCCGGAGACCCTGACGATCTTGCCGCCCTCTCCGGTCTTAGCTGTCACCAACGGCACCCCGCTCTCGGACCTGAACGATCCGT
>JAISPV010000127.1 GCA_031274665.1 Candidatus Methanoplasma sp.
AAAGACCTATCTTTGGTTTCACTATCGTTCCGACAAGCGGCTTCTCCGGTCGGTCCAGTATCTTTCTCAGGCCCTCCGCTCCGAACTTCGGCCCTTTGTATCTCTTCATTATGCCGGATGGAAATTCCACATCTTCCAGCCTTATTCCGTGCAGCGTCTCGAGGCCGAACAGGTTTCCGGCTATCACGCTCAGTATCTGCGGTACACCGCCCACCTCTATGCTGAAGTCCTCCTCGGGGAATGCCAGGGACACGTTGTCTCCCTCGATCTCGATTATCTTCGCACCGTATCTTCTGAAAATATCTTCGTCCAAGGTAGATATTCCGGTCCACGTACCCGTCGATTGTTCGGCGGCGAGTGATTCGGCCGCTTTCTCGATGGGTATGTCCGTGGTGATCCTGTATCTGCAGATCACATGCGCGTCGCGGTCGATCTCCTCTCCTATGTGCATGTATGAATACGATCTCATTTTCCTTCCCTTGCCCTGAAAATGCCTTCCCCCAGCTGTCTTACCATCACGTCGTATACAGAGCCGGGCGACATTATCCCCAATTCTGTTATTATTGTATCAATATATTTCGCGGGCGTCGAGTCGAAGACAGGATTGTATATTTTGACATTCTTCGGAAGGACGCCTTCGTCCGCCACTTCTCCGCAGTCCCTCTCTTCTATCGTGACCATATCGCCGAACATGGTCATAGGCGAGAATTTGTATGTCTCCGTACAGACGTTGAATGATACCCTGGCCTCATCGGCGGCAAGTGCCAGCTGCGACGTCCCGATCTTGTTGACCAGCGCTCCGTTGGATGCGACCGTATCAGCTCCCACGAAGACGTTGTCCACCTTCTTCATGACCGAACGCACCGCGCCGTCTATTATCAATGTCACATCGATGCCGGCCTCCGATAATTCTTTGACGGTCAGCAGTCCCTGCCTCCACGGGCGGGATTCCGTTGCGTATACTTTTATGTCCCTGCCCTGAGCGTGGGCCTCTTTTATCACGCCGAGAGCGGCGCTGCTGTTGCAGTGAGTGAGTATCGTATCGCCTTCCCGCACCCTCTTTGCACCGATCTTCGCAATGAGTTCGACAGCATTCGATGACATCTCGATGAACGACCCCGCGTTGCGGATGACGGAATCCATGGCCTCCTTTCGCGACGGGGCGCTTTCCACATCCCTTATGCACGCGTGGATACCGTTCCACAGAGAAACTGCCGTGGGTCTGGACCCCAGAAGGATATCTTTTGCCGTATCGAGGTCCTTTCTGCACTCTTCGAGGGAGCCGCATTGATAATTCTCCGCAAAATCCCTCATCGCGGACGCACCCGCCCGGGCTATCCTGCCTGCCCCCCTTATCTTCATCTCTTTTATGTCGGAGGCCGTCTCCTTTACTGTATCGAACACATATACCAGAGTGTCTTTTTGAGATTTAATGGTGTGTAGCATTTGTCTCCGTGACCGCTCGGCCATTTCACCTCTGAGCGATAGTGTTTGCGCAGCCGTGTTTTTTTAAGGATCGTCCTTCGCTTTCCTCCTGAGTTGCCAAGAAAATCCTCCTCATCCGAGCCGAACAGCAGGATAGCTTCCTCGATGATGTCGCAGTATCGAATGATGGACCCCATGTACCTTATATCACGATTCATAGACTGGCCTCATCTCGCGGAATATCTCTTGCGAGAGATCGTCCCTCGACCGTGCCCCTTCGGTCATTATATCAACACTGTTTCCGAGTACTTCTTCCAGTTCTCTAAGCAATCCACATAGTTTCAGACCCCGGATCTGTCCGAGTTTAACATAGAAATCATAATCGCTGTTCTCAGAGTTATTGCCGCGTGCTCTTGAACCGAACAGATAGGTGCTGTCTGCCCCATACTTTTCAGCTGTGGGTGCAACTACTTCGCATAGCTCCTCGAAACAAAGATTGCTTTTCAGTTCTTCCGCACCTATAATGACATGTCTGCAAAATAGGCTATAACAATTGTTGCACTGTCCTTAGATCGATAAAGCCGGGATGGTTTTTCCTAAATACCTGTTTTTTTCTATTATTATTGATATCTGGGTTGTTGTCGTGCCCGCTTTTTGGCATATGAATATTATTTAAGAATGGTCATCGTTATAAGTGAACATGGCACAGAAGAAGCGCCTTAGGATGAGGGGCGTCAAGCAGACGCCGAAACGGCTCGAGGAAGAGATCCTCGAACGTTCCAGGAAACTCGCCGACGATCCCGCCTTGCTCAGACCCATGTGCGCGGGGAACTGCAGGAAGTGCCTGTTTGATAAGACATTCAAGGCCATCGACGGCATCTCCAGATACAAGGACGACGCCGATGCGCTTCTGAAATTTGCCTCCAAAGGATCTGATGACATGGTCAAAGCATATGCCGGGACCATTTCCCTCAGCGCCGCAGGGAAGATACCCATGCTGGCGACCGCCGCGATCGCCGGGGAGAAAGTACCGTTCGCCGTCAGAGGGTCCGTGGGGAACGACAAGCTGATCGGCTGCCAATATTATGATGACCCCAAGATCAGGCTTCTCTATTACAATGCGTTCATCAAGAAGAACAAACTGCACCTGTACTCGTTCCACGACGGGTTGGTGTGCGCCAACTTACCAAAAATGCCGGAGGATTATCTGTATGAG
>JAISPV010000065.1 GCA_031274665.1 Candidatus Methanoplasma sp.
GTGGGACACAGGTCGTCCGGGTGGGTCGCGATCAGTTCCGCGCCTTTCATAATGAAATGGTAAGCCTTGTTGATCTTTTCGAACGTGATCGATCTGTCGAACGTCAGAAGAACGATGTCTGGGTCTTTCTCATCGCTGACGATGCCGAGGTCCTCTATCTCCTTGGAGACCTCCGGGGCCGCGATCACGAAGACCTTCTTCCCCGCGCGCCGTTCCCTGATGAATCTTACCGTGGCCATGGTCGATGTGAGTACGGACCCCTTATCGATCCTGAATCCCATGGACCTCAGTTTGGAATAGTAATACTCTCGTGTGTTGGAAGAATTGTTAGTGAGGAAAACGAACGGTATCTTTTCCTTTATCAGGAATTCGACCATGTCTTGCGCTCCGGGTATGATATTGCGGCCTTTGTAGATCGTGCCGTCCATATCTATCATTAACCCAGATGGCCTCATCTCATCCCTCAAGATACTCTTCCTTCAGGATCCTCATGGTGGTCCTGAGCGCGCTCGTGGACTCTCTGTTGTATATGCATGCGGCCGGGTGGTATGTGGGGATGAACAGTACGTCCTCTCCCATTACCTTTATCGACAACTTTTTGTTAACGATATCGGCCATCTTCCCTTCATAACCCAGAAGGTCGCGGCATGCGGATTTCCCGAGACCGACGACCACTTTCCTCCCGGAAAGTTCGTGGTCCAGGAACGGGCGGCATGCGGCCATCTCCTCTTTCGTGGGGTCCCTGTTGTTGGGCGGGCGGCATTTGACGGTGTTGGTGATCATGACCTTTGAACGCTCCACTCCCTCTTCTTCCATGATGGAATCGAGCAGTCTTCCGGATCTTCCTACGAAAGGTCTTCCAGAAAGGTCCTCCCTCTCTCCCGGGGCTTCGCCGACGAACACCACCGGAGAATTCAGGTCGCCGCTGGGCAGGACGATCTTGGTGCGGCCTTCGCAAAGCCCGCATAATCTGCAACCGGGTTCCGGCCTCATCGTTTCCCCTTCACGATCTCTGAACCTTTGACCAGCGAGATCAAGGCCACCCCGCTCTTGGCGAGGTTCTCTTTCCCGCCGCCTTCTCTGTCGACGACAGCCATTATCTCGGTGACGACCGCGCCGTTCTCCCTCAGCACGGAGATCGCCTGTACGCTGGAACCGGCGGTCGTTATCACGTCCTCCACCACAAGCACCTTCTCTCCGGGAACAAGGTCCCCTTCTATCAGTTTCATCGTACCGTGGTCCTTCTGCTCTTTTCTGACCATCACGAACGGAATGCCGGTCGCCATCGAGAGTGCGGCCGCCAAAGGTATCGACCCGAGGACTATCCCCGCGATCCTGTCCGGGCGTATGTTCTCCGCCTGCATCTTCTCCGCCATGAGCTGGGACATCAGATAAAGGACGCGGGGGTCCGTGCTCGCTTTCTTTATGTTGATGTAGTAGTCGCTCTTCGCTCCGGACGCCAGTGTGAACTCTCCGAACTGAAGCGCTCCGCATTCCTCAAGTGCTCTTGTGATCTCGCTCATCTCTTACCACGGCTCCTTCTTGTAACCGAGTTTGTACCCTATAATGTTCACGCCCCTGTGTATAACGAACATCAGTGCCAATATGAATATCAGTGCGGCGATATGCCACCCTTCGATGAATGTTGAGTATACCCATTGAGGGAAGAATATCGATGTTGTAAGGAAAGCCCCGAACACGAAATCGTACTGATCCAGTATCGGCGCCTTTTGGCCCCTTTCCATCCCCAGCCGCCTTTTAATGAAAGCCCCCATCAGGTCCCCGAATACTGCTCCGAAGGAGAGGCAGAACAGTATCCCGACATTGCTCCAGAACGGTCCGAATCCCCAATAGTTCTCCGGGTCCCAGATCGATGCGACGGCGATCATCAGCAACCCGACGAGGACGCCTGCGAGGCCTCCTCCGAACAGCCCCCTCCAGGTCTTTCCGTCCCCGAATATCCTCTTGCCTCTCCACGTCTTCCCAAGATCGATCTTCGTCCCCCCTCCGACCAGAACGGCCGCTGAATTGGGGATCATTGCGGGAATGAACAACCAAAGCCCGCAGAACATTATCAGAACGATCTCGGCGATATCCATCTCTATCTCGAACATTGATCGCGGATTGACCGTATAAGCTTTGGTAAGGGAGGATAAAGGCATACAACTCATACAAAGCGGTGTGTCATGGGTTTTGAGTAAGCTTTATTCAACACAGTCGACCTCATTCAAGAGACCGATCGACCCGCCGGATGCGTGGCCGTGAGGCACGATCGCAAAGATGCTTTGGCAGGTCACTATGAAAAGAGTTGGGTCCGACTCCCGAAAAGAACAGCAAAAAGGACCTGAGCCAATGGCGATGATCCTTAGTCAAGCATACTCTCAGGAAAGTAGATAACTCAATTTGCATATGATGAGAACATGCTCATCCTGGACAGTTCGGCGCTTTTTTCGATGGAAGGATTGCCCGACGAAGAATTCCTCTGCCCTCCCGGCGTTGTCGATGAGCTTGCAAAGTACAACGACAAGAGACTCGATCTCTGGGGGGACCTTCTCAGGACCTCGGACTGCACCAAAGCTTCGGTCGAAAAGGTAAAGGAAGCTGCCGGAAAGAGCGGGGACCTCGGAAGGCTGTCGGACGTCGACATCACAGTGCTGGCACTTGCGGTCGATACGCAGGGGACGATACTCTCCGACGACTACTCCATCCAGAATGTGTCCCGTATAATGGGGATACCTTTCAGGCCTGTAGGGATGAAAGGGATCGAGAGAGTAGAGAGGTGGAACTACAGGTGTGTCGGGTGCGGGAAGTGGTTCAAGGAGAAGATCGGGGAATGCCCGATATGCGGCTCCGGGATGAGGCCACACAGAAAAAGATGATCATGGGAAGATGCGCTTGCATCTGATTAGGTTGCCCATACGCCTTACGCCCAGTATCCCCATGCATATCTCCGTTCTCCTGTCGGACCCGAAAGCAAGCATATCTGCAAGTTTCTTGTTGTTGGCCGCGGTCCTCAGGGGCTTGCGGAATATCCTCACGCATTCGTCCTGATATTCCGTCAGGCTGCGGCCGTTCGTCACGTTATCGGCGGCGACCTCTCCGCACACCCTGCCCGCGATCAGCGCAAGAGGCAGTCCGCCTCCGTTGACCGATATCACTTGGCCGGCAGAGTCGCCGACGAGCATGCCGTTGCCTTCCGTTACTCTGGATAACATCCCTTCGCTCGGAACGAATTTTCCTTCGAGTCTCGTCGTGACATTCAGGTCATGTTTCGCTCTGAATCTCTCGAAATATTCGCTCAGGGTGCCGTCCGCGAATTTCGGGGAGAACCCGATGCCGACGTTCGCCTGCCCCTTTTTGGGGATTATCCAGCCGTATGCCCCCGGCGCTATCCCTCCGAAGAACATCTTTACATAGGGTTCGAAATCGCCTGCCGCCTGCGCGGTCACCGCCGGGTACGGATCTTTGTTCTTTGGAAGACCCAGGGCCTTTGCTACTTTTGATCCGGGGCCGTCTGCGCCGATGATGACCTTGTACTCTATCTCGCCGAGGGTGGTCGCTGCCTTTCCGTTCTCGATCTTTTTGAAAAGACAGCCTGTGATCAATTCCGCGCCTTCTTTCTCCGCTTGGGAGATCAGGTATTTGTCGAACCTGTCCCTGTCGGTGGTGTATCCTGTGAAGTCCAGGACCTTCTCCTTGCCTTTCGGATCAATGAGCTTTATTCCGATGATCTCCCTCAGCCTGAGGTCCTTCGGCAGATCGAACAGCGAGGCCAGATCTCCGGCGTTCCGGAACATATTGGCTATTTCCTCATTCGAAGGCATCATCTCGCCGCATCTCACCGGGACGCCGACCTCCGACCTCCTTTCAATGACGGTGACCTTCGCCCCCTTTGCGGCCGCATATCTGGCGGCTGTCGCTCCGGCCGGCCCAGCCCCGATCACTAGAATATCCGTCCTCAGGTCGGGCATCCGATCACCTGTTGCGGTTCACAATGTAATTTGAAAGACTGATCAGCGACCTTTTGTAAACGGAATCCTCTATCGCATCAAGAAGAACTGCCGCGTCCTCTGCGATCTTCCTTGCTTTTTCCTTGCATCTCGGGATCGCGTCGGTACTCTTTATCAGATCTATCGCCTCCGACACTTCCGACCATTCCGGCTCTTTTTTCTCGAAGATCTCTTTTATCCTCTTTCCGTGAACGGCGTCCTGCATTGCATATATCATCGGGAGGGTTGGTTTCCCTTCCATGATGTCGCTTCCGATCCTCTTCCCCGTTGATCTCTCGTCGCCTATCACGTCCAGCATGTCGTCCACTATCTGGAACGCAATGCCTGTCTGGAAAGCGAATTCTCCCACTTTTTCAATGGTGTCGCCGCCGGCGCCCGCGAGGAACGCTCCGATCTTTGCGCCGCATTCGATCAATCTCGCCGTCTTGCCCTGGATTATTTTCGCATAGTCGTTTTCGTCCACCTTTGTGTTGTGTTCGAATTCCTTCTGATCGAACTCTCCCGCGCTCATTGCGGCGGATGCGTCGACGATGTAGTCCACGATCTGGTGGGATGCGGAGCCTATGAGCCTGTAACCGAGGGCGAACATGAAATCGCCGGCCACGATGGATTTCCCTATTGAATATTTTTTATACGCGGCCTGGGCCCCTCTTCTGAGCTCGCCCTGATCGTTGATGTCGTCGTGGACAAGCGTGGCGTTGTGGATGATCTCGATCGCTGTCGCAACGTCAATCGCTTTCTCGGGGGCCTTTCCTCCGCATGCGTGGAAGGCCAGAAGGCACATCGACGGCCTTATCCTCTTACCGTTCGAACAAAGGACATAATTGCAAATGTCGGTTAGTTCCCGGTTTTTTGACCACACGGTATCCGTCATAAGTCTCTCTAC
>JAISPV010000137.1 GCA_031274665.1 Candidatus Methanoplasma sp.
CGCGACCTTTTCGGGGTCCCAGCCTTTTCTGAGCGCTTCCCCTATCGCGAATATGCGCTTATCAGTGGCGCGGACGAGCTCTTCCTCGATCTCTTTATCGGTCATGCTGATGCTGTCAAGGCCTTTGACCCCTATCTCGAGGGACCGCAGTCCTTTCAGTATCGCCTCTTCGAAAGTGCGGCCGATGGACATTATCTCTCCCGTGCTCTTCATCTGTGTCCCCAGATGTCTGTCGACGGTGCGGAACTTGTCGAACGGCCAGCGCGGTATCTTTACCACCACATAATCAATGGCCGGTTCGAACGCGGCGTATGTTGTGCCGGTTATCCTGTTCGGTATCTCGTCCAGAGTGTATCCGACGGCGACCTTCGTCGCCACCCTTGCTATCGGATATCCGGTCGCCTTCGACGCCAGGGCCGATGATCTGGAAACACGGGGGTTCACTTCTATCAGTCTGTATTCCCCGTTCTCGGGATTGAACGCAAATTGTACATTACATCCCCCTTCGATGCCCAGCGCCTTTATCACTTTCATAGAGGCCGTCCTGAGCCTCTGGTGGTCGCTGTCGGATAACGTCAGGCAGGGAGCGCAAACGATGCTTTCCCCAGTGTGTATGCCCATCGCATCCAGATTCTCCATGTTGCAGATGATGATACAGTTATCGTTGGCGTCTCTCATCACCTCATACTCATACTCTTTCCATCCGAGGACGCTCTCCTCCACCAGCACCTGATGTATAAGTGAATACGCAATGCCTCTGGCACATATTTCGGCCAGATCTTGTTCGTTATAGGCTATCCCGCCGCCCGTTCCGCCCAGAGTGTACGCCGGCCTGACGAGCACCGGATAATTGCCGATGATCTTCGCGGCCTCGATCGCTTCCTGAATGGTCTTGACGCTTCTGCTTACGGGCACAGGTTCCCCTATCCTCTCCATGGTCTCTTTGAAAAGCTCGCGGTCCTCGGACATCGCGATGGCATCCGGCTGTGTCCCGAGCAGGGATGCGCCCAGCCTTTCAAGCTCCCCGTTCTCCGCTAGCTCCGAACATATGTTCAGGGCGGTCTGTCCGCCCATCCCCGAAAGTACGCCGTCCACGCCTTCCTTCTCGATTATCTTTGCGACAACGGATGCCTGAAGCGGCTCTATGTAGACGCTGTCTGCCGTTTCGGGATCGGTCTGTATCGTTGCGGGGTTGGAGTTGACCAGCACCGTGGTGTACCCCTCCTCTTTCAGCGAACGGCATGCCTGGCTTCCGGAGAAATCGAATTCCGCCGCCTGTCCGATGACGATCGGGCCCGATCCTATCACCATGAGCTTCTTGTAGTCCTTCTTCATCAGCGACCCTCCTTGACGGCCTTTGCGAATCTGTCGAAGAGGAATGAAGTATCCCCCTGCCCGGGAGATACCTTCGGATGATATTGGGAAGTGAATATCGGAAGGTCCTTGTGCCTGAAACCTTCTACGGTACCGTCGTTCACATTGATCTGATCTGCGATCATATCTTTTTCTTCCAGAGAACCGGCCTCCATGGCGAACCCATGGTTCTGCGAAGTGATGAAGACCCTGCCTTCGCATCTCACCGGCTGATTGCTGCCGTGGTGGCCAAACTTCATCTTATACGTCTTGCCGCCCATTGCCGCTCCGACGATCTGGCTCCCCAGCCCCACTCCGAACACGGGCATCCAGGTCGACAGGTCTGCGACCGTCCTTGCCGTTGTTTTCAGTATCGAAGGATGTGAGGGGTTCCCGGGTCCGTCGGAGACGATCAGGCCTTTTACTTTATGGTCTGATATCACATCTGCGGCGGTATCGTAAGGGAACACGACCACGTTGAATCTCTCGGCGAGGTCCTTTATGAGCCTGTCCCTCCCTCCGCAGTCCAGAATACCTATGCACGTATCTTTTCCGAAGTTGTGTCCTTCTATGCGCCGGACCGACACTTCCCCCGCCAGGTTCTGCTCTGAAGGAAGGGGTGTGCTGCCGAGCCCTTTGATCGTATCGTCTATCTTTTCTTCGCGGTCGACGACCGCACCTTTGAGCGTTCCCATTGTCCTGATCTTTATCGTAAGTTCCCTTGTGTCGATGCCGGATATCCCCGGGACCGAACTGCACTTAAGGACATCGTCCAGAGTACGGCCGCCGTACATAGGGGACGGCTCTTTGCAGTATTCGCGCACGATCAGCGCCCTTGCGTGAATGCATTCTGACCGGCAATAATCATCCTTTGCTCCGTAATTGCCTATCAGAGGATAGGTCATGACGAGCATCTGACCTCTTACCGACGGATCTGTGAGGCTCTCCTGATAGCCTGACATACCGGTAGAGAAAACGACCTCGCCGGCTGTGCAACAGATGTGTCCGAAGGCCTCCCCTTCGAACACGCTTCCGTCCTCGAGGACCAAAAAACTTATCGACATCGAGAATCAATCAGAGTTGAGGACTGTATTTAATATCTTGGGAACCCGTCAGACAGCCTCGAACCCTTGTTGTCCAATACCCGACAAACCACCCTGTATTGAACGAAATAGGGATAAAGACGAACCTCCATCAGATATTCATGCGGATCCTCGAAAAAGATGTCAGCAGCGGGAACATAAGGATCATGCTGGAATCCGACGAGGATGTCTGGCACCTTTTCAACGTCCTTGACCGAGAGGATCTGGTCACCGCCTCCACCACGAGAAGGGAAGAGAAGGCCGCCGACAAGCTTAGGGCGGAGAGGTCGGAGAAGAAGAGAATGACCCTGGGGATAAGGGTGGAGAAGATAGAGTTCTCCGAAGAGGACATCAGACTGAGGGTACTCGGGACGATCGAGACCGGACCCCAGGACATAGGTCAGCACCATACTCTGATCTTTGAGATAGGGGATAACCTTCTGATAACAAAGGCGCGGTGGAAAGATTCGCAGCTTGACAGATTGGGCAGGGCGGTGAGGGACTCCAGAAAGCCGAAGATACTGTTCGTTTCCCTTGATCAGGACGACGCCACTATAGCTGTGCTCAGGCAATTCGGGTTGAAGGAGATCGCGACCATAAGATCGGCGAGACAAGGAAAACAATACGAAGAGAGGCCCAAAGAAGACATCTACCACACAGAGATAATCTCGAAGATCGCCCCGCTTGTCTCAGACAACATGCCGATCGTGCTCCTCGGTCCGGGTTTTGAAAAGGAGTCCCTTGCCGAGGACCTCAAGAACGAAGGATACAAGGGGATACATGTTCACCATACCGGCCAATCCGGAATGGTGGGGGTGAACGAGCTTATCAAGACGGGAATGGGCGCCGCCATCCTGAAAGAGTCCTCCGTGGGCATAGAGATGGAGGCCGTCGAGAGACTGATGTCCGAAATAGGGAAAGACGGTCTCGCGGCGTACGGCCCTAAGGAGATCGCGGAAGCCACCGGCGCGGGAGCGGTGGACACGCTGCTCATACTGGACTCAAAAGTAAGGGAACTGGACCTTGACCATCTAATCAGAACGGTAGAATCCCAACACGGAAATGTCCTCATCGTGTCCGGGCAGCACGATTCCGGAAAGGAACTTTCCGCACTCGGCGGAATGGGTGCATTATTGAGATATAAGCCGCAATGAATTGTTTTTGCGCCAATTTCCATCGCCCTTCCGCCGACCTCTTAGAAAACTTTTTTATTGTAACCCGACACTAACCTTCTGAAAGCTGACCAACCGATGTTTTCTGGCCACACTGATGGCAAAGGGGGGAGTAAGATGAAAACACTAACCGAGGTTAATAAAATAGTGAACAAATACGACGTGTGCGTCTGCGACACCACTCTCAGAGACGGAGAGCAGGCAGCGGAGATCGTGTTTTCCAACATAGAAAAATACAGGATCGCCCAGCTTCTGGATGAAGCGGGAGTTCAGCAGATAGAAGCAGGCATTCCGGCGATGGGTGCCGACGAAAAGAAGGCAGTGAAGCACATTGCGCACATGAAGCTCAACGCGTCGGTGCTCGGGTGGAACCGCGCCAACATCGATGACATCAACACCAGTCTGGACTGCGATGTCGATTCGGTCGCTATCTCTTTGTCCTCTTCAGATATCCAGATCAAACACAAGCTCAATAAGAGCAGAGAATGGGTCCTTGAACAGGTAGCGCTGTGCGTAGAGCATGCCAAATCCCACGGAGTATACATCTCATGCAACGCAGAGGATGCTTCCCGGGCAGATATGGACTTTTTGCTGCAATTCGCCAAGACGGCAAAGGCCGCCGGCGCCGACAGGCTGAGATACTGCGACACGATCGGCAGGGAGGACCCGTTCAGATGCGCGGAGAGGGTCGGGCGGATCATCAAAGAAGTGAAGATAGACGTAGAGATGCACACCCACAACGACTTCGGCATGGCGACCGCCAACTGTATGGCGGGTGTCTTGGCCGGCGCCAGGTTCCTGAGTACCACGGTGATGGGCATAGGCGAGAGGGCAGGCAACGCTCCTTTTGAGGAGACCGTCATGGCATGCAAGCACCTCTTCAACAAGAGCACGGGCATTATTGACACACTGAAAATGAAAGATCTGGCACAGTTCGTTTCCGTTGCCTCCAATAGGGAGATCCCGGTCTCGAAACCGTTCCTCGGGGCCAACTGCTTTGCGCACGAGGCGGGGATACACGCCGACGGCATAATAAAAGAAGCAAAGAACTACGAGCCTTACGAGCCCTCTGAAATGGGTCTTGAGAGAAGAATAGTGATAGGCAAACACTCCGGAAGGAACACCATCGTCACGAAACTGTCGGAAAGAGGGATCACACTCACCGATAAGGAGGCCATAGACCTTCTGGAGAGAGTGAGGAAATGCTCTGTGAAACTGCACAGAAGCATCTCGACGGATGAACTGTGTGTTCTTTACAAGGACATGCTTGCCGGCGAAGACCCGTTCGACGACGAGTGCTGATCAGTCCATCCCTGCTCTATGCTTATAAAGATAGAGCACCAACACTATTCCTATACCGCCGAGCATAGCCACAATATGCTCTATCAGGCCAATGCTGTTCGGTACCAGTATGAGGATCAAAAAGTCTATTATAAAGACAAGGGTCCAGTTGTTTATCCTAACGAACGCTTTATAGAACTTTATCGACCTGCGCTGAAGGTTCCCTTCTCCTCTTGCCTCGGCCTTCCTTTCCGAATCGATGAGGACCTTCTCGACGAACTTAAGGTTCTTTATCAGGTCGTACAGAGGGATGGCGATCGCCGCGAAGTTGCCCGCAAGCACAACCGTGTAACATACGCTGTATGAGAGAGATACCATATGATTATGCAGGAAGTCCGTCAGGTCCAGTGTGAACAGGAAGAAGACGACCTCTATCCCGAATATGAGAAGAACATCCAGATATGCCATTGTCGCTTTCTTTCTGAGTCTGATCGATGTGGATTTGGACGACAGCGCTATTCTCGAATAATGGCCGTCTCTTATACATTCCACTTTCTTCACTGTGTTAATGACGGGTTTCGGGGCATGATCATACACATAGTCACATATCTTGCCAGTGTTGTTGGACATTAGCGGCAGTGCCACCATCGTTACCAATGCCGCACTTATCACTGATGTATAGAACGCTTCTGAGAGTACCCCCGCGTCCCACCCTGCTTTCGCTATTATGAAGGCGAATTCGCCCATGGCGACGAGACTCACCGACGACATGAAACCGATACGCAGCGATCTGTTGCAGACGAAATACGCGAAGAACACGCTTCCTGTCTTCAGGACCACATACACTCCGAATATCAGTAGTATCAAGACAGCGTTGTTAAGGATACCTTCCGGGGCTATCTCCAATCCCACCGAAATGAAGAACATCGCCATAAAGATATCTTTCATCGGCGTCACGTCATGCTCAATGGTCTTGCATGAATTCGCCTGAGACACGACCACTCCCATAAGGAATGCGCCGATAGCCATGGACATGCCTATCCAGACGGACAACCAGGCCATTGCAAAACATATCCCCAAAGATGTTATCAACAGTATCTCATCCGGCATCTTTGATGCTATCCAGTCGAGCGCGCGGGGGACGAGCATTAACCCGAGGGCGACGGCCACGATCATGAAGATCATGATTATCAGGAGCATCCATATGATGGAGTCCAGTTCCATCACGCTTCCTGTTAGGAGGGGGGATGCCATAGACAATATTATCACTTGAGCAACGTCCTCCACCACCGTGATAAGAATAACTGTCTCAACGTCCTCCTTCGACAGTTTTCCTTGATCTTTGAGAACGGTCGTCACAACCGCAGTACTCGATCCTGAGATGATGGCTCCGAAGAGGATGGCTTGGATCGCCTCCCACCCCATGAGAATACCGAAAAGATATCCTCCGATGATCATGATCGGCAGCTGGATCAGTGCTACGATGGTGGCGAACGCTCCGGTCTTCCTCAGCTTCTTCAGGTTCAGTTCCATGCCGATGCAGAACATCAGCAACACCAATCCCATCGAAGCAAGGATGCTTACTATCGCCTCCGTTTCCGCGGACTCGCCGATCCAATAATTAGCAAGGATGATACCTGCGGCAAGGTATCCTATGATGGGCGGCAGTTTCAATCTTTTGAATAAGACGGAACATACTCCTGCAACAAGCAGGAGGAGCGTCATATTCACAAGAAACACTGCGTCTTCCATCACCACACCCAGTAACGTATACTCTTTTTAGTAAAAAACCATTCGTTGATCTTCAGCTTTTTTCCGGGTCTTTCGGTGCGGATACTTTTTTCCTTTGGCGCCCCCCGGTCTTCTTAAGTTTGCCGGTATCCAACGCCCATTTGAAACCGCCCGCCTCCGCCGGAGCTATCAGCACCTTGTCGTTCTTGGCGTATTTCTTCCCGGTCACCCAGTTGGTGAAAGGCGCCAGCACCTTGTATTCATCGGCATCCATGACCACCTCTTTCGTGTTCGGTCTCCCTCTCATCTCCGAGTACGTTCCGTTGAAGATCGTCACGTGTTTGTCCTTTACCTCCGCAACTTTGGTGCATACCGTGTCCAGGAAATAGCGGTCGTGGGTAATGGTGATGATCGTACCGTCATATTCGTTGAGCGCTTCCTCAACGGCATGCCTTGCCGGTATATCCAGATAGTTTGTCGGCTCATCGAGGACAAGAAGATTGGTCTCTTCCAAAAGGAGCAGAGAGAGCGCGACCCTTGCCCTTTGTCCTCCGGAAAGGGTCTTGATGGGTCTGTCCACATCGTCGCCTGTAAGGAGCATCCTGGAGAGTATCGCCCTTGCGTCACCTCTCCTCTCTTGGCCGATGGCCTTCAATAACTGTTCCTCTGCGGTCAGGCCGAGGTCCAGCCCTTCATGATTCTGGGAGTAGTATCCTGTCTTGGCACCCGGAGCCACCCACAACTCGCCTTTGCTGGGTATCTCTCCCAGCAGTGCTTTGATGAGTGTCGTTTTCCCTTCTCCGTTCGACCCGAACACCCCTATCTTCTCTCCCTTATGGATGTCGAGTTCGACATCCTTGAGGATCGTCCTTCCGCCCAACTCTACGGATAACCCTTTGCATGTGATCACATTCTTTCCGGATTTTGGGGCGGATTGTATCTTGACCGTTATCTCTTTGTTCTCTTCCGGCTTATCCTTCTCTTCAAGTTTGGATATCAGTTTCTCTCTTGTCTTGTGCGTGGTGAAGTACCACTGGTCCTTGTGGAGCTGTTCGGCGATCTCTTCCTGCCTTTTCTTGTTGCTGGCGTATTTCTTGTATTCCCTTTCCATCCGGTCGAGGTCGAGCATCTTCTTTGTTATGAAATCGGTGTAGTTGCCTTTGTATTCCCTTGTCTTACCGTACGATATCTCCGTCATCCTGGTGGCTATCTTGTCCAGGAAATAACGGTCATGGCTTATCACCAATAGGGAGCAGTGAGAATCCAGAAGATAGTCCTCCAGCCATTCGACGGTCTCCACATCCAAGTGGGAGGTGGGCTCGTCCATCACAAGCATGTCGCAGTCGTCCGCCTGGACGAGTATCCTCGATAACATTACCTTTGTCCTTTCGCCGCCAGAGAGGGAGTCCATTGTGCGGCCCATGATGTCCGGCGGCAGGCCTACTTTTTTTAGGGAGGCCGCGAGCCGGCCTTCGTCCTGAACGGCGGACTCTTTGAGGCTCCTTTCCAATCTGGAATATTCCGCCGCAAGGGCGTTCCAGTCGACATCTCTTCCGGCCGCCATTGCGGACTCGATATCCCGCATCTTCCTCTTCATGCTCTCGATGCGGCCGTACGGCCTTCCCAGAACGTC
>JAISPV010000031.1 GCA_031274665.1 Candidatus Methanoplasma sp.
GAGATGCACGCCAGAGCACTGAAGTATTCCGATCAGGGCAGGACCCTCCCGGAAGGGATGGAAGAGGCGGTGCTGTATCACTGCGGCCCGATCGTCGTAAGCGAAGGCGGAAGGCGGAAGGCGGTCGCCGCCGGCCCCACTACCAGTGCAAGGATGGACCGTTCGGGACCGGAGATGATAAGACGATTCAGGGTCCGCGCGGTCATCGGGAAAGGAGGGATGTCGAAAGAGGTCGGAGAGGCCATGCGCGAGGCGGGGTGCGTATACTTGGCCGCGGTCGGCGGGACGGCGGTCTCTCTTGCGGAATCGATAACCGAGGTCTGCGATGCGGACTGGCTCGATCTGGGTATGGCCGAGGCCTTGTGGAGGTTCAGAGTAGAAAGGATGGGCCCGTTGGTGGTAGCGATGGACTCGGAAGGCGGCAGCCTTTACGAGAACGTGAGAACGAAACTCATCAGGGATATCTGATATCGTCGTCTTCTATTGCGCTGTCGTCGACTCTCTCGAGAGGGTGGGGCCCGTTCATGCGTTTGCTTAGGAACCACGCGGCGGCCGCCAGCATGATGCCGACTATCACGCCGATCAGCATCAGGATATGGGCCGCATCCAGGCCTAGATATTTCTTCAGCTCGCTCTTTTCCATCGTCACGTTGACGGTCGAGGGGCTGCTGGTCACGTTCACGCTGATGCCCTCGCTCTTGTCAAATCCGCGGCTGCTTGCGGTCACTATGTATGTTCCCGTCGGGCATGTGATCTCGTAATATCCGCGGCTGTCCGCATGTGTGGTAAGGGTCCATGCCCTGTCGGTCGGAATAAGGGAAACGGCCGCGTTCCTGATGGGCCCTCCGTCGAAGGACACGACGCCTCTGACGATCCCGTCGGATGCGGCCATTATCGCGCACTGCATGTCATCGACCGAAGAAGTGATGGTATATGTGTGGGTAGCGCTGTTATAGCGGGCCGTCGAAAGATCAAGGATAAGATTGTCGGTCCCCGACTGGACAGATGTGTTCGGGCAAGTGATGATCGTGTATCCGTATATTTTGAAGGAGATCATAAGATTCGTGTTGGTGCCGATGCCTATGCTGAAGAATCCGTTCGCGTCCGTGGTATTCTGATAGGTAAGACTCAGATTGTCTGTGATAGTGACGGTCACATCCTTCATCGGTATCTTCCCGGTGCCTCCTCCCTCCGCAACATAACCTTCGATGTAGTAATTCGCTGTCGCGGTCGGGGCGGCGGCAAGATCCGCACCTGCGGATGCCGATGATACGAACGATGTCATCGGTATGAGCAACACAAGGGCGATAATTGCCAGCAGGAATCTGTCTCTCATCACCTTTCAATACGATTTCTGCTTTAATATCTTTCGTGGTCCCGGCGGCCTCAGACCGCTATAATGGGCTAAATCTTATGCATTTAGGAAAGACAGTAAAAGACCTTCGGGAAGAAATAATAAGCCGAATTTATGCCCCCAGCAAAAGTAAACGCGCACGAGACAAAAAACCCGTCACTGCGGATAGTCTTTATACAACCTAGTTTTAATCCTAAAAATTCAACGGTGAGATGTTGGAAAGGGCTACTAAAACACATTCTATGAAGGAAGTAATGGACCTGATGGAACCGCTGATCGCGGCATGGTTCAACGAAAGATTTGACACGCTTACGGAACCGCAGGCAAAAGCGATCCCGATCATACATCAAAAAAAGAACGTGCTCGTATCATCGCCCACAGGCTCGGGCAAGACGCTCACCGCTTTCACGAGCATCATCAACGAACTCACCAAATATGCATCTGAAGGGAAACTTGAGGAAAGGATATACTGCGTTTACATATCCCCGCTCAAAGCGCTCGCCAACGACGTTAACAGGAACCTTAACACCCCCCTTGCGGAAATGCGGGAGGTCGCCGCCGCAAACGGCCTGAACATACCCGGAATAAAAGTCGCAGTGAGGTCGGGCGACACGCCGCAGAACGAACGGCAGAAGATGGTCAGGCATCCCCCGCACATCCTTATCACTACGCCTGAGTCGCTTGCGTTGATCCTCGCCGCCCCCAAGTTCAAAGAGAATCTGAGGAAGGTCGAATGGGTGATCCTCGACGAGATACACGACATTTGCGATTCCAAACGCGGCGCCTTCCTCTCCCTAACACTGGAGCGCCTAAAAGAACACTGCGAGACGGATTTCGCCAGGATAGGGCTGTCGGCAACGCTGGCGCCGATAGAGGCGATCGCCGGGTTCCTTGTCGGTTGCGGGGCGGACGGAGAGCCGAGGGACATTACTCTTATCGAAGCGGACTCAAAGAAGGAACTCGATCTCAAGGTCATATGCCCGACCGAGGACATGACCACACTTTCCTCGGACATCGTGAACGCCATGATGTACGATAAACTGAAAGAGCTGGTGGACCAGCACGAGACGACACTGATATTCACTAACACAAGGTCCGGCGCGGAAAGCGTGGTGTACAAACTCAAAGAGAGGGGACAGGAAAGCATCGAGGTCCATCACAGTTCGCTGGGCAGGGAGACCAGGCTGGACGTGGAAGAGCGCCTCAAAAAAGGCGAGATCAAGTGTGTTGTGTCCTCGACGTCCCTCGAACTCGGGATAGACATCGGGTCCATAGACCTCGTATGTCAGATCGGATCCCCGAAATCCGTCGCGAAGGGGCTGCAGAGGATAGGCAGAAGCGGCCACAGTTTCGGCAGGGTTGCGAAAGGAAGGCTCATCGTCTTCGACCCGGACGACCTGGTGGAATGCGCGGTAATGTGCCGCGCGGCGCACAGAGGGGACATAGACCGAGTGGGCATCCCCGAGAACTGCCTGGACGTCCTTTCGCAGACCGTCGTCGGGATGAGCCTGGATCAGAGGTGGGACGTGGATGCCGCGTATGAGCTGGTAAAGAGGTCCTATTGCTACAGGAACCTCAGCAAGGACAGTTTCATCGGTGTTCTGAGGTATCTCGGGAGCAAGGACGAGCACGAAGGCGTGTATTCAAAGATATGGTACGACGAGGAAGACAATCAATTCGGCAAAAAGAAAGGCGCCAGGATGATATATCTGATGAACCTCGGCACGATCCCGGAAGAAGCCAATTACAGGGTCGTTACAAACCACGGCTCCACCGCGGGAGAACTTTCCGAGAAGTTCGTCGAAAGGCTTGCGCCGAGGGACGTGTTCGTTCTCGGCGGGAGGTCTCTGGAGTTCGTAAGGTCGACGGGGATGGTGGTGCACGTCAAAGAG